>DAORUG010000023.1:0-28498 GCA_035433125.1 Flavobacterium sp. | reverse complement strand
TTAAGGAAGCTTCATAAGCTCCTTTTGCAATACCTAAAGACAAAGCTCCAATAGAAATTCTTCCACCGTCTAAAATTTTCATCGATTGAATAAATCCTTGTCCCACTTCGCCTAATCTATTGGCATCTGGAACTCGGCAATTATCAAAGAATAATTCGGCAGTTTCGCTGGCACGCATTCCTAATTTATTCGCTTTTTTTCCCGAAGTAAATCCCGGCATTCCTTTTTCGAAAACAAATGCTGTCATCCCTCTGGAATCTCCTTTATTTCCTGTTCGAACTATTACCACAGCAATATCGCCTGAAATTCCGTGCGTAATAAAATTTTTGGACCCGTTTACAATCCATTCATTGCCATCTTTTACGGCAGTAGTATTCATTCCGCCTGCGTCAGAACCTGTACCATGCTCGGTCAATCCCCAAGCACCAATATGTTCACCTGTAGCTAATTTTGGAATCCATTTTTTCTTTTGTTCGTCGTTTCCAAAAGTCAAAATATGATTGGTACATAATGAATTATGCGCCGCTACCGATAATCCTATGGATGGATCTACTTTTGAAATTTCCTCAACAACTGCAATATATTCGTGATATCCTAGACCTGAACCGCCAAGTTCTTCTGGAACTAAAACGCCCATAAAACCCATTTTGCCCATTTTTTTGAATAACGGAACTGGGAATTTTTGAGATTCATCCCACTCCATAATATGTGGTCTAATATATTTTTCTGCAAAATCTCTTGCCGATTCGGCTATCATTGTTTGCGTTTCGCTGTAGTCAAAGTTCATTGTAAAAGGGGTAAGAATTTTAAAAGTTCAAATATAAGGCTATAATTTTTGCCTTTTCAATAGACAAACCTTTAATTTTTGTTAAATCTTCAATATTTTTTAGATCGCCATTCATACTTCGAAAAGTAACTATATTTTTAGAAATTGGATATTTAAAATAAGGAAATAAAGAAAGTTCCTTTATTGAAGCATTGTTAATATCAATTTTTTTGACGGTTGGCGCAGCCGAAACCTTGAAGTGAGAATTCAAATTTTCGATAACCTCAGGTGACAATCCCCAAACATCATTCATTTGTTCCATCGAAACAAAACCGCCAAGACTTTCTTTGAATTTCAAAATCCGAAGCGAAATGGCCTCACCTATTCCATAAATTTTAATTAAATCTTCTTGAGTAGCTTGATTGATGTCGATAATGACGATTTTCTCCTTTTTGGCGAAAGCCGTATTATCATATTTTTTATAGGCTGCAAATTCTTTCTTGTTCTTGACCCAATCTGGAAATTTAAAATAAGGCGAAATAGCATTCAACAGAGAATCCGAAATTTTAGTCACCGCTTGAAATTCTTGGGGCGAATTCACGTATTTATTTTGTTTTCTGAAAGCCAATAATCTGTCAATTTCGGGAACAGACATTCCGAGTTTGTATCCTTTATAATCGGTGATAAAATTGGGGTTGAACGGATAAATCTTTGGAACATAATCCAACTTCTCTTGTTTCAAAGAGTCGATTTGGGATTGCAAGGAAAGCCACTTTTCTTTTTCGGGAGATTCTTTGGAAAAAGAACTGAAATCAACAAAAAAATACGCCAATTGTAGCGCAATAATGATGATAAACAATAAAAAAACACCTGTACGCTGCTGTCTTGAATACTTAAAAAAGGATTTAATTGTTTCGAAAATCATTAAAAGATTATTTTACAAAGCATAAAAATAAGAAAAATTTTATTAACCACCACTTTCTGAATAAGATAATGTCAATAATCGAAAATAAGGCTACTTTAAAAAAAATACAGTTTTCTATATCCCCTTAACATTAAAAAAACAATATATTTGAAAACTAATAACCATAAACCTAAATAATATGTCTATTTGGAAAAGAAAACCATTAGAACAGCTTTTAAACGAGGCGGCTGATTCTGAAAAAGGATTAAAGAAAACACTAACCGCACCTGGATTAGTTGCTCTTGGAATTGGAGCTATAATTGGCGCAGGATTATTTTCGATAACTGGTTTAGCGGCATCAGCAAATGCGGGTCCTGCGATAACCATTTCTTTTCTTGTAGCAGCATTGGGTTGCGTTTTTGCAGGTTTATGTTATGCCGAATTCTCCTCAATGATTCCAGTTGCCGGTAGTGCATATACCTATTCTTTTGCCACTATGGGAGAATTTATAGCTTGGATTATTGGCTGGGATTTAGTATTAGAATATGCCGTTGGAGCCGCAACCGTTTCTATAAGTTGGTCTCGATATTTTGGCAAATTTTTAGGCGGATATGGCATTCACATAGACGATGCTTATATGCTTTCGCCTTTTGAAGGTGGAATTATAAACGTTCCTGCCGTAGTAATTGTCATGGTTATTTCATTGCTTTTGATTCGCGGAACCCAAGAATCTTCATTTGTAAATGCCATAATAGTTTTACTGAAAGTTTCGGTAGTTTTAGTATTTATTGCAGTAGGATGGCAATACATTAGACCTGAAAATTTCACCCCTTACATTCCAGAAAATACAGGGAAATTTGGAGAATTTGGTTTCTCAGGAATAATCAGAGCTGCAGCAATAGTATTCTTTGCCTACATCGGTTTTGATGCTGTTTCAACGGCTGCTCAGGAAGCCAAAAATCCTAAACGAGATATGCCAATCGGAATATTATTGTCATTAGGAATTTGTACAATTTTATACATTCTTTTTGCTCACGTGATGACGGGGGTTGTAAATTATCAAGCATTTGCAGGAAAAGACGGAATTGCCCCAGTAGCAATTGCAGTTGAAGCAATGGGTAATGTTGGTCCTAACGGAATGATTACTCCGGCCTATCCTTGGTTAAACAATGCTATTTTATTAGCTATTTTGGGTGGGTATTCATCAGTTATTTTAGTTATGCTTATGGGACAAAGTAGAGTGTTTTTCTCTATGAGTAAAGATGGTTTGATGCCAAAAATTTTCTCAGAAGTTCATCCAAAATTTAGAACTCCAGCCAAAAATAATTTATTATTTATGGTAATTGTAAGCCTTTTTGCAGCCTTTGTTCCCGCCAGAGTTGTTGGAGAAATGACCAGTATCGGAACACTATTCGCCTTCATTTTAGTTTGCATAGGCGTTTTGATAATGCGTAAAAAAATGCCAGATGCACCTAGAGCTTTCAGAACACCTTTAGTTCCATTTGTGCCCATTGCAGGTGTTGCAGTTTGCTTATTTATGATGGTATTTTTACCTTTAGATACTTGGATTCGACTTATCGTTTGGATGATGATTGGTTTTGATTTATACTTATTTTATGGTATGAAGCATAGTAAATTAAACCAAGGTCATTTTAGTTTAAAAAGCTACAAAACTGTTGCCGGCTCAGGTTTAGGTATGGTATTAGCATTAATAATCATCGCTTTTATCCATCATAGTGACATAGAAATCGACGATCATTTCTTGTTTTATTTTTCTCTTATGTTTGCCGCAATACACGCATTAATTTATGCTTATAGTTTCAAAAAGGTGAGATAAAAAATTGTCATAACAAAAAAGGGATTATAAAGTTTTCATCACTTTATAATCCCTTTTTTATTTACAAGCGATTGCTACAAATCAAAAACTGAAGTGCGTTTTCCACGAATTAAATCTTTCAACCGAATCCAAAAAGCCAAAGTCAAATAAACCCCAAACCATAAACCGGCTGTAACAAAGGTGATATAAATAAAAAATAATCTCACATCCGAAACTCGCATTCCCAGCTTATCGGCCAAACGAGAAGAAACATGAAAACCATGTTTTTCGAAAAAATATTTGAGTTGTAATACTGCTCTCATTATTGAGGTTTTGCCCTTAGCCTAGCTCAGGTTGATAATTAATTAGGTGTAAAAGTACAAATTTCTATGTGTTTTTCAATAATTCCATCCCAATCGCGCAATCTAAACAACGACTCTTGTTGCAATATTCATTTTTGAGTTGCAATAAAGATTGGGTTTCAAAAGCATTTTTTGATTTTATTCCAAAGGAACTAAATTTATCCATAATCGCATTTTTCTCAGGAGCTACTTCGTTTATCAATTGAATTAGAGCTTCGGAAATTTCCTTGCCTTGACTTTTTGCATAAGCAAATTGGAGCGGAATTATGGTATTTATAATTACTAAATCGACGAATGATTTAGACAATTTCTTTTTCTTTTTCGGGCTTTCTTTGTCAAACTGATAATGGTTTTCCCAATAATTCGATGTCGAAATTTCGAAAGTTTCGTAAATACTTTTCACAGAATTTGAAGTGCTAATTATTGAAAATAAATTTTGCTGACTGTGATATAAATTCGCCAATTGCGACAATCGAATGGTCGGAAAATTATCGGGTCGATGTTTGAAAAACTGAACAGGTTCGACTAGTTTCCTCTCTATTTGATATTTATGCAACAAATAAAAATACCTGAATTTTAAATCTTTGAAATAATTATCTTCCTTTTCTGAATCCAATAAACCTGCAGTTCCCATAAATAAAGCTTCCAGATTTTCGACCTCAAAACTTTCTTTCCTCATAATGGAAAACGGAATGGATTGAGCGATTTTCAAAAAGATTTCGCCATTGGTATTCAACCCAAAATTCTTGGCTAAAAGACAGAACAAAACGGCTTCCCAATCGTTATTTGTTCCTTTCAATAAGTCGTAAATGGGCTTTGACTTTCTTTCTAAACGTTCGAAAAACAAACGTTCTTGCCAATTTTTAAAAACAAAATCATCAATTTCTTTGATTTGCTTTTCACAAAAAATCCAAGATTTTGGCGACATCAAGGATTTATAATTGGTTATTGTTGCTGAATCGACGTAATTTTTGAGTTCCAAAACTGGAATTTCGGAATTGTTGCTTCTGAAAATTTCGGTATCGTGTTCCCAAACTACGTGAAGAATTACATTTTCATAGGCTTCGTCCCTTTCGTGATGATGCACATACCAATCCGAGGATTTAAGGTGAATTTCGACATTTCCAGCCCATTTTTGATTTCCAATTACAATCTGCGCATTGAAAAAATCAGGTCCGGCCAATTCTAAATATTGACCCACATTGATTATGGTAATTTCTTCTCCATTGAAAGTTTTCAAATTCAAAGTATCGAATTTCTTGAATTTCCATAGGTAATGGAGAAAATCTTCTTTCATTTTTAGACTATTAGATTGAATACTAAAGTAGTAAAAAAAGGAATAAGTTTACATTTGAAAAAAACTAACGCATCAAATACAATTTGGCGCAAGCCCGAGCATCGGATAAAGCTTCGTGATGATTGAGTTCAATCCTCATTTCACGACAGCAATCGCTTAATTTTGTAGGTTTTAAGCCTTTCGCTTTGTAAATTTTTACGGTGCATTCCCATCGAGAACCAATATTCAAATCCTCATAATTTAAACCATAAAGTGCCATCGATTTTGCCAAAACATTTCGGTCAAAACTTTCGTTATGAGCGACAACAACTCGGTTTTGAAGTCGCTTTTGAATTTCAGGAAATACTTGTGCAAAGGTTTTTGCATTCACTGTATCACGAGGATAAATTCCGTGAACGGCGATTGTGTAGGGATTATATTCGTTTCTTGGAGGCTTGATCAAAGTAACATATTCGTCAACAATAATTCCGTTTTCGACAGTAACAATCCCAACAGAACAAGGATGATAGGCTGTGGCGGTTTCAAAATCTATAGCGGTGAAAGTCATAAGAATTAAAATTATTGGAAAAAATTCCAAACCAAACCAAAGCGGATTATAAAGTCACCATACGGATTATTTGGAGAAGACAAATAATTATAACCTGAAAGCTCAGCATTAAAATGTTCTAAGGTTAAATATACTCTGGTCCTTTGAATTCGGGCATTGAAGAAGAAATCGAAGTTGGTAAAATCTCCTATTTTTTTCTGATTTTGAACAAAAAATTCCCCAATTACAGGATTGTATTCATTGCCATAATAACTTGTAAAATAATTAAAAGTGACGCCCGTTTGAAAAAATAAGGCTTTACGAAACAATTCCTGAGAGTAATAAAATGTATTTCTGGTAACAAATTCGGGAACATTCAGTATCAAATCCGATTGATCTACTTTTTGGTATAAAATCGTATTGTCTAAAGCAAATTTCCCAAACTTAAATTCATTACTCGCCTTTACCGACAAATAATTAATGGTATTGGCATACTGTGATGGCGCAATTATTTGTTGTTTCAAAGCAATTTGTTCCGCGCTGGAAATATCAGCAAAATACAAATGATCATTAAATGTCGAATACTGAGCAGAAACACTAACCCAAGGTGAATTGGCATTAACAATGATTGAATTAATTTTTTCGTTCTTAAAATCGTTGGACCAATTGTAATTTACAAAACTACTTTGATACAAATTATAGTTGTCGTTAGGCAGTTTGTTTACATTTTGATATTGGAAAGAAAGTAGCATTTCCTCATTTAGCTCATATTGCATCTTCGCATCCAAATTGGAGAGCGATTGATTGGTAAACGACCTGGTAAAAAGAAATTTTCCTGTCCATTTGTTTTTTTGATAATCATATTGGCCACCGTAACTGTCTATTCTTCTGGTCAAAGATGCCGGAACTGTTTCGTCATCCTTAATCAAAATTTGGTTGTAATAATAATTGCTAAAAAAATCATCTACAAAAAAGTTAAACTTCCCTAAAGTGGTGTTTTCATAAGTCAATCCAACTTTATTGTAGGTTTTATTATAATGCGTTTGGTCGTTTATACCACTAGTTTTATAGGAATCACCAAATCGATATACAGTAGTATTTCCAACAGTCGAAGTGACCGTAGGCTGATTGTATTCGAAATATTTATTTTCGTAATTAAATTGGTGAGCCACATACAAATTATTGTTTCCCTTAACCGAATTAATTCTAAAAAAGTGATCTAAAAACACCCGTTTACCTTTCAGAAATGACCGAGCATCTGTCAAAAACACCTCTAATCGGTCTCGCTGTAAAAAAGCGGGGTTACCACTTTCAAAATCTTCAATAGAGGTAATTCCACCATTTTCTTCGTTCATAATATCTTGGCCCGTAAAATGAAAATTAGCAAAATATCGCTTATTTTTTGTATTGTAGCTGGTAGTAAACCTGAAATTTCCTGTACTTGTAAGTTGATTTATATATTTCCCTTCAGAACGCAATCCTTTGTAGGCTAGCGAAAAATTAAATCTTGGAGAAGTATTTACTGCAAAAAAGGCATCCACATTTTGACCTTTTCTCATAACTGATTTAAAATACAATTCTGTGACAGGAGTGGCTACTGAGCAATATCGAATTTGGTTGGCTTCAAGAAAACTAAAATGCTTGGCTTTAAATCCAAACTCCGGAAGAGGCGAAAAACTATTCAAACTGTATTGCAAAGTATTATAGGTTTGTCCTTCGTTAGAAAAAGGCAAAAGCCCAAAAAGGTCTTTTCGCAAATAATTATGGCTGTATTTTTTTTGAATCGTAAGCGAAGTATCGATATAAGTGGTGTCGCGCTCCAAAGTAATCACTCGATACATATCAATAGTGGCAACAGGTTTCTTCATTTTCAATGAATCATTAGCCAAACTATTATTCGGAATATTTGATATAGTACTGTTTTTCTCTTGAGAAAAAAGCAAAGTAGTACAAAATAATAAAACTACCAGAAAGGAAATTCTCATCGAGAAAGGATATAATTATAGGGAACCGTTTATTTAATCAAGGCAAAGGTAAATGAAAAAAGGTACAAATAAAAAAACACTCGAATTTATGGGAATGTTTTGGCAAATAGAAATGAAACGCACTTTTTTTATTTTGGCGTGCCCCTATCGGGTCGGGCTGTACGTTCCCGCTTCCCGATGAAAAATCGGGAGAGCTCCACTGCCATCCCTCACGCATCCTAAAACAACAAGATTTGACAACTTTCAAAAAGTTGTCAAATCTAAATCAAGAATTACTACTTTTATATCGAAAAAATTCATCCTATTAGTTTTCAAATATTTCAAAATGCTTCTCACTAATTTTTCAAATTTTATTCTAGAAACTGGCACCGACGAAGCCGGTCGTGGCTGTCTTGCCGGGCCAGTAACAGCCGCTGCCGTAATGCTGCCAGAGGATTTTGAAAATATAATTTTGAATGACAGCAAACAATTATCCGAAAAAAAAAGAGAAAAACTCCGGCCCATTATCGAAAGCCAAGCCGTTTCATTTGCCGTAACGCATTTGCATCCCAAAGAAATTGACGAAATCAATATCCTGAATGCTTCGATGAAAGGAATGCAGGAATGCATTTTGAAATTAAACCAAACTCCCGAATTTATTATCGTGGACGGCAATCGAGCCTTGAATGCAAAATTGGGTTTGAAAACCACTTTTGGGAAACAATTCTCCAAAACTGAAATCGAATTATTGAAATCAATTCCCAATCAAAGTATCATAAAAGGCGATTCGAAATATTTGAGTATTGCAGCCGCTTCTGTCTTGGCAAAAACCTATCGTGACGATTATATGAATGCCATTCACGAAGAATTCCCGATGTACAATTGGAAAAAAAACAAAGGCTATCCCACTAAAGAACACCGCGAAGCTATCCGAAAATATGGAGTTACCAAATACCATAGAATGACATTTCGATTGTTGCCAGAACAGTTGAAATTGGATATTTAGATTGTTTTTTTAACAAAAGTCCTTTTTGATGATTTGTAAAGATTTATTTATATATTTGATATTAAATAATATGTGACATTTGTCATACATATCTACCCAAAAATGGATGACTTTGTATGATTTTGTCAGACCTATAAACTAATTAGTGGCTATTTTAACCGAAAATCGTATACAAACATTAAAATTTTATAAAATGAAAAAAGTATTCTCTATCATATTCATAACAATTTTCTTCTCTTGTAATAATCCAGAAAGAATAAAAAAAATTGAGAAAAATGATGTTGAAAAAGATGGTTTAATTGGGAAAGTGAAAATTCTAGAAGTGAAAAATTTTGTCGCAACCGAAAAGTTCGGAAAAGCAATAAAATTAAAACTTCAAAACTGGAGAATTACAACTTTTAATATTTTAGGTAATATCATTGAAGAAAAAACATTATATGATAATGGAGAAATATGTTCAATAAGAAGGATTAAATATAATAATCAAAATAATATTATAGAAGAAACTTCTGTTTGTGAAGACAATTCAGATATTGGTAAATATATCTACGATAAAAATGGAAATAATATTGAATTTACTTATTATATTAATGGTAAAATTTCAGTTAAACACGTAAACAAATTTGACAAAAATAATAATTTAGTCGACCATAGATTATATCAATATGATGGAATCTTAAAAGATAAAACTTTATCAAAATTTAATGATAATGATTTAGAAATTGAGACAGCAGAATATTCCTTTAATGGAACTTTATGTGTTTTTACGAGTAAAAGAATAAAAGAATATGATGAGAATGGAAACTTAATTGAAGAAGAAAATTATGATGAAAAAGGAAATCTCGAATTCGTTTACAAATATGTTTATGATGAAAAACACAATGAAATTGAAAAAACACTTTCTAGAGATAATAATATTAAGAAAAACACGCAAACTCTAGATAAATTTGACAATAGTATTGAGGGCTTTGAGTATTCAAACGATATTCTGGAGTCAAAATTTGCAAATAAATTTAGATATGATAAAAAGGGTAATTGGAATCAAAGAATTCATCTCAATAACGATATTGTAAATAGCATAGTTGAAAGAAATATTCAATACTATAATTAACTTAATTTTTATACAGAAAATGAAATTTATACTTAACAAACCAAAAGATTCAGTTCAAGAAAAAGAATACCAGAATACTTTATTTGATCTCACAAAATATGGAGAAAATATTTCAACTGTAGATTTGGATGACAATTTAATTGAAATGGAAATTCATTTATCCGAACAAGTCGATATTGATAAATTTAAAAGTTACATCAAACAGAACAATTTGTTTTATTCTTTTTTTAGATTATAATCTCTTTTACACAAAAAATAGCCACTTACAGTCCCATTAAGATTGTGTATTTAGTGGAATTATTATTATTTACAACATTTACGTTAACCCTAAAATACTCTGCTATAAAGTCCTCAACCTCGACAAGTGCAGGAACGATAGATATCATGGCTGACCGAAAACAAATAACAGAATAAAATAAAAAATAATGGCACTTTATCCGAACATATTATTTCATTTTACGACGAAGAAAAGTCTTGAAACAATTTTAGATAATACATTTAAAGTTTCGTATGCACGAGAAAGAATACTTGGTGGAAACATAACAAAGGAATTTGCAGTTCCTATGGTTTCATTTAGTGATTTAAGACTATCCGAACTAAAAGATAATATTGGGACATATGGCAAATTTGGAATTGGACTAACAAAAGATTGGGCAATAAAAAATGGTTTAAATCCTGTTATGTATGCAAGTCAAAGTAGTTTGTTTACTGAAAACTTTATAAATGGAATAGAAGATTTTTTTAGACTTTTAAATAAATCAATTGACACAAGTGGAAGATATGAAACCGCATACAATAACACTATCAACACTTTACGTTACATAAAAAACTACAAAGGAGATTTAATTAGAAAAGGGAAAGATACTGTTATCGACTATGTTTTCGCTAATGAACGTGAATGGAGATATGTTCCGCCGATTACAGAAGACATTTTACCTTTTGTTCCAATCGAAAAAATTCAGACATCACAACAAAAATCAGCTTTTAATCAAAAATTAGGTCATCTTCGGCTTAACTTTCAACCTGACGACATTAAATATTTAATAGTTGAAAAAGACAGTGACATAAATAATCTAATCAATCATTTAAAACACGCCAAAAGCAGATTTTCCAAAGAAACTGTTGACAGGCTTGCGAGTAGAATTTTAACGTACGAACAAATAGAAAAAGACGTATAAAACAGCCACTAAACGCCGTTTGGCAATATGGCGGGTTTAGTCTTAATTTAAAGATAGTTTTGTGCTGATAATTCATTAACCGAAATTATGGCCTTAATCCTCCACATCGTCAAGCAGTCAAGCCTTGCCAGAATACATTTTAGATTTAGGATTCTAGATTTAGGATTTTTGCTCCAAACAATTGAATAAAATGTTTTAAGATTTTTTCTTTCACTTCGGCTTCATCTACTTTTTCAACTCCAAGTTCTACGTTTAAAGAAGTCACCGCTTTACCGCGAATGCCACAAGGAATTATATTATCAAAATAACCCAAATCGACATTTACATTTAATGCAAAACCGTGCATCGTAACCCAACGAGAAGCACGAACGCCAAGCGCACAAATTTTTCTCGCAAATGGAGTTCCAACTCCTAGCCAAACACCTGTTTCGCCTTCGCTTCGTCCACATTCCAAGCCGTATTCTTGTAGAGTGAGAATAATGGCTTCTTCCAGAAAACGTAAATATTTATGAATGTCGGTAAAGAAATTTTCTAAGTCCAAAATAGGATAACCCACGATTTGTCCGGGACCGTGATACGTAATATCGCCACCACGATTGATTTTGTAGAACGTCGCGCCTTTGGCTTCGAGTTGTTTTTCGTTTAATAATAAATTTTCCAAATCACCACTTTTTCCCAAGGTATAAACGTGAGGATGTTCTACAAAAAGAAAATAATTGGGAGTTGCAATAGTTGTTTCTTCTTTCCTATTTTGGATTTTCAAATCGACAACGCCCTTGAATAATTCTTCTTGGTATTCCCAAGTTTCCTTATAATCTTTGAGTCCTAAATCTTGTAATTGGATGGTTTTGTTCATTTGTCATTGCGAGGAACGAAGCAATCTTTTTTCGTTTCCATATTTTTGAATCGCAAAGTTACAAAGTTTTAATGATGAAGTTGAATTTAAAACTTTTATAAAATAGTTAACTCGTTGGGTGTAATTATTAAATTTTTAAAAATAGTAAAATTGAAACGCATAGAATCATAGAAAAAAAAGAGTTGGATAGCCCAATTCTTGGTTCCACATAGCTATGATTTACTAAAATCAAGCGAAGCGTCTCAGTAAAATTAATTAAAAACTATGATCCTATGCGTTTAAAAATCTAAATTGAATACACCCAACAAGTTAAAATAGTTATTCTAAAACGACCTCAAGATTGGTGATTTCTGGATTTTGCAAACAATCCGTCAATAGCAATTGCAAGGAGAGCGATTTGCGATCGGCACTAATCGTGGCAAGTGGATTGGAAACGGATTGTATTTTTCGAGGAAAATAGTATTTCAATTGGAAATTCTGAACGAGTTTATGTCCTTTGTAATAGGTTTTATATTGTTCTATTTTATCCACTTGATTTTTGAAATGTGTTGAATCGGTGATTTTTACAATTCTACTAAAATGATGGCCATCGTAATCATAACGGACTTTGTAATAATGTTCCTCGGCTGATAAAGCATAATTATTTTTTATGTTGTCGGCAT
Source organism: Flavobacterium sp. (assembly GCA_035433125.1). Lineage (GTDB taxonomy): Bacteria > Bacteroidota > Bacteroidia > Flavobacteriales > Flavobacteriaceae > Flavobacterium. The sequence continues at coordinate 16,050 of DAORUG010000023.1, read as the reverse complement.
AATCTTCGGTTTTATAAAGATCGACAATCTCGGAAGCTTTTTGGAAATTTTGAGATATCACAGTTCGGAATTCTTTATCGTAGGAACTTTTCTTGCTATGTACTTTGACATTGGAATAATGCTTGTACACTGCCTGGTCTTCTGGAGCTGTTCGGTTGAAAGTTTCTGAATATTTTTGAAAATAATCGGAGAAGACATAGGTAGTATCTTTGTAGATATCTTCTTTTGAATAGGCCTCTTTGACCAATTGCATATAACTGTTTTCGTCTCTTAATTCAACCACTTCTATGCTGCCACTACCATCAGAATTGAGATGAAGCGTCTCGGTAACCTGACAACAAACCGTTAGTAGCAGTAGGAAATACGCAACTATTTTTCTGTTTGTTTTTGAAGAAATTAAGCTAGAGAAGTTCATAAATTTTATATTATTTTTCGAAGCGAAGTTAGATTATTTTGTGTGAATTTTATATTGTTATTTTTGAAGCCAATTTATTGTTTTTGAAACGGCAATGAAAAAGGTTTTATGAAAAGCAAAAAGTTGTAAAATAGCCCCGATAGTAGTTGCATCCTTTTGTGCCGGTGTTCGGCACAAAAGATATAGCGGAAAGCGGGACGACTGTTGATTGAAAAACCCGGTATTTTTGCTCCAAAAAAAACTGAAATCTGCCTTCTGAAATCTGCAATCTATTTGTTATCTTTGCACTCTTAAAATCAGAATAGAATGGCATTATCCGAACAAGAAATCCTTCGTAGAGAAGCACTCACAGAATTACGCAATTTAGGCATTGAACCTTATCCTGCAGCCGAATTTATCACAACCGCTTATTCCAGCGAAATCCTCGCCGATTTCGAGAAGTTTGAAGGTAAGGAAGTGATTCTAGCCGGTCGTTTGATGGGAAAACGTATTATGGGGAAGGCCTCGTTTGCGGAGTTGAAAGATGCCGAAGGGCGTATTCAAATCTACGTTTCGAGAGATGACATTTCGACTGATGAAGAGAAAACGATGTACAATGTGGTTTTCAAAAAACTGTTGGATATTGGCGATTTCATTGGAGTTCGCGGTACGGTTTTTAAAACCCAAGTGGGCGAAATATCGGTTCACGTTTATGGCTTAACGGTTTTGGCGAAAGCCTTGAAACCTTTGCCAATTGTAAAAACAGATGCTGAAGGAAAAACACACGATGCTTTTTCGGATCCAGAACAAAGATACCGTCGTCGTTATGTGGATTTGACTGTGAATGACCACGTGAAAGAAACGTTTATCAAAAGAACAAAAATGTTCAATGCGATGCGTAATTTTTTCAATGACAAAGGGTATTTAGAAGTAGAAACTCCGGTTTTGCAACCGATTCCTGGTGGTGCTGCGGCGAGACCTTTTATCACGCACCACAACTCATTGGACATTCCGTTGTATATGCGAATTGCCAACGAATTGTATTTGAAAAGATTGATTGTAGGTGGTTTTGAAGGGGTTTATGAGTTTTCGAAAAACTTCCGTAACGAAGGAATGGACCGAACTCACAACCCGGAATTTACCGCCATGGAAATATATGTAGCCTACAAAGACTACAACTGGATGATGAAATTTGCCGAAGATCTTTTGGAGCATTGCGCCATTGCGGTTAACGGAAAAAGTGAAGCAACTTTTGGCGAACACCAAATTAATTTCAAAGCGCCGTATGCAAGAGTTACAATGACGGATTCTATCAAACATTTTACGGGTTTTGATATTTCAGGCAAAAGTGAAGCGGAATTATTTGAAGCCGCAAGAGGAATGGGAATTGATGTGGATGCCACAATGGGAAAAGGCAAATTGATAGACGAAATTTTTGGTGCCAAATGCGAAGGAAATTATATTCAGCCTACTTTCATCACGGATTATCCGAAAGAAATGTCTCCGCTTTGTAAAGAACACCGTGACAATCCAGAATTGACGGAACGTTTTGAATTGATGGTTTGCGGTAAAGAAGTAGCAAATGCATATTCAGAATTGAACGATCCAATTGACCAAAGAGAACGTTTTGAAGACCAGATGAGATTGGCCGAAAAAGGCGATGATGAAGCTTCGGGAACTATTGATGAAGATTTCTTGAGAGCATTGGAATACGGAATGCCACCAACATCAGGAATGGGAATTGGAATGGATAGACTAATTATGTATTTGACCAATAATGCTTCGATTCAGGAAGTATTGCTGTTTCCTCAAATGCGACCAGAGAAAAAACAAGTCCAAATTGAATTGTTGGACGAGGAGAAATTAATCCTGGCACTTTTGCAAACCAATGAAAACCAAATGGAATTGGGGTTATTGAAAATCAAATCGGATTTGAGTGGTAAAAAATGGGATGCTGCAATGAAAGGTTTAGCCAAACATGGATTGGTGAAAGTGAGTTTGGTTGGTGAAAGTAAAATTGTGGAAATGGTGGGATAAAATTTCCACTATAATTATAAATAAAAAAGCCAGTTTCTAAAATTTTGAAACTGGCTTTTTAAGTTTATTATATTTTCTTAATTTTAATATGTTTCGATTTCAATTTCTTATCATCGGCATACTTCATTAATTGTATTCCCGCTTCGATGTGCCTGTCGGAGGAAAGAATATTGGCACCATTTTCTATCAATTTATAATACAAATTATCACCTTTGGCGGCAGCACTTTTATCAATATTTCCCATCGTTCCAAGAATACAAGCAATTTTTCGGCTGTGTAAATACTGATATACTTCCAGTTTAGGCTCAGAAGTTCCAACGAAAGCAATCATTTTATCGGCTTTAACACCTAGATTTTCCATACGTTCTACATCTTCTTTTCCTCTGGCAGAAACTGAAATCATTAAGTCGGGAGCTAATTTGGCCACTTCGGCAGCCTGATTGGCATTGTAAGTAATGATAACCGAATAAGCTTCTGCTTTATTTCTGCGAACGGCATCAATAATCATCTGTATCGGAACTCCTTTCTTTACGTCAAGATTGTAAATTACCTTGTCTTTTCCCCATTTCAAAACTTCGTCTAAGGATTCAATTTTGTAGGGTGTTTGATTTCCTTCATTGTCTTCCAAAAATAATTGTTGCAATTCTTGATAAGTATAATCGTCAATTTTGCCCGTTCCGGTTGTAGTTCTGTCTAATGTATTGTCGTGCATCATCACCAAAACCGAATCTTTACTCAAAGCAATATCGGTTTCCACGATGGTAGGATTGTATTTTATGGAATTGGCAAACGTTGCCGTACAATTTTCTGGAAAACCAGTCACAGGTCCACCTCGATGCGCACTCACTAAGGGTATAAATTTATCGGAATAACTCAAAAATCGATGCAACTGTTTAGTGGTTTTGAATTGCAACAGATATTCATTTTGTTGTGCAAAGCTGTTGAAGAAAACCAACAAAAATAAGCTAAGAAAGAACCTTTTTGATTTAATGAACATATCGTTTTGTTTTAGTGTACAAAAGTAGCCAATCCAAAAGTCAAAAATTAAAATTAGACTTTAAATTAATCTTAAGAATTAACTATCCAAATCAATTATTCCCAAAATGGATCCGTCAAGTTATCCACGAATTTTTCGTCTGAATGGTTGATTTCAATAGACTGCAATTGTTCTGCTGTGGCAATTTTTTGAATTTCGCCAAACAAAATACGTTCTTCAAAACGAATATGACTTTCCAATTCTTCTTCAATCAAACTAATATTTTTTGAAATTTCAGTGTTGGATTCAAAGAGTTGCTTTAACCTTTCGTGTTCCGAAACGGCTTTTATAATTAGCTCATTCTCGTTACCAAGAATTGGAAAAACATATTGTTCTTCCAATTCAAAATGAGGAATCAAATAATTTTGATAAAACCAGTCCGCATACTTTTTTATGCGTGATACATCCACATTTTTTTCAAATCCAACTCTTATTTTCCAACAAAACAACAAGCCGTGATGATGTTCTCTGCTTAATGGCTTCAAAGATTCACTGCGTTTGATTGGTTTGTCTTTTTCAAAATTGCTGTTCTCTTTCATAATTACTTCGATAAAACATTACTCAAAATCATGAGCAATTTATTTTGGATTCTTTATGACAATTCCTTCTCCAACTCAATGGCTTTAGGGAATAGAATATTATTTTCTAAATGAATGTGCAAGTGCAAATCTTGTTCAAATTCTTTTAGTAGCCCAAGAGTCACTCCATAGGTATTGCAAGCATCTTGTGGCGGCGTGTAATTATTGCTCAATTCTTCAATTTTTCTAAATCGATCACCTTCGTTGGTATGTTCTTGCATCATCGCTTCAATTGGATTTTGCACCGTCCCAAAAGGGGGAGCAACCACATTTGAACCTTCTTGTTTTGCTTGGGCTAATTTTCTAACAAATGGAAACAAAATCAATTCTTCTTTTTTCATGTGCATGGCCAATTCGCCAGCCGTTTTGTTGAAATGTTCATTGATTTCAAATAATTCGGGATGACGCTCTCCGTGTACTCTACAAATTTTATCCAAATAAGGTAAAATCTCCGCCGTTTTTTCTACTACATAACGATGGTGTTTTTTCTCAATATAATCTGCCAATAAATCTAAAGGCCAAGATTTATAGTCTGTAGTATTTTCTCCTTGTGCTTGAATTATAGCGTCCAAATCATTTACTACTGATTTGGAATCAATATTTTTCTTTTGACAAGCTTCGTCAATGGTTCTGTTGCCTTGACAACAAAAATCTATTCCATATTTTTTAAAAACTGAAGCTGTACGGTAGTCTTTTGCTACCAATTCTCCGATAATTTGATTTTCTTGAATGTTCATTGTATTATTATTTAAGTTTGTTGTCTTTATTGGACTAAATTGTCCACTATTAAATTAAATTTTTTTTTATCGTTTCAAAAAGGTTAACCCCTCTTTTAAGTCCATTGTTAAGGATTTGACTAATGTTGTTTCAAGCATTTCCCTTAGCTCCTCTCTCACAACTTTAAATTGATTGTGTACGGGACAAGGCATTTTCTCGTTACAGTTTTTTAATCCTAAACCGCAACCTTTATAAATAGCATCACCATCAATAGCGGTTACGACAGTACTTAGTTTTACCTCCTCCAATTCCTGTTGGCTCATAGAAAAACCACCTGTTGGCCCTTTATCTGAATTGATGATAAAGTTTCTAGAAAGTTGTTGCAATATTTTTGAAGTATAAGCCTCAGGTGAATCAATGGCTTTGGCAATATCCTTCAAACTCACCTTTTTATCCAAAAGAGACTGCTCAGCAATAAATATTGAAGCTCTTATACCGTATTCACACGCTTTTGAAAACATTTTTCTTCTATTTGGTTACAAAGATAGTAATTAATTTTAATAGTGGACAAATTTATCCACTAATATTTAAAGTAAGGTAAAATTATTTTTTATTATTACCCGAAGGCAAATAATACAACCATCCGAATCCTATTAAAAACAAAATTAAAGAGGCAATAAATGCCGGTATCAATATCTCGCGGTTGTTTTCTAAAGCGTTGTTCAACGAAGCGTACAACAACCAAATTTGGATGGTAACATTCAAAATTAAAATGACTATCAAAGTCGAAAGAATATTGTTCAGCTTGTTGGGATTCGCTTGGTTTTGACTGGTTCTAAAGGTACTCATAGCTTTTTGTTTTAGTTTTTAAACGGCCTGTTCTTCTTTGTGAGAAGCTTTTACGTAGATGTCATTTTCCTTAAAAAATACATCTAGACTTGGCAAAGCTCTGGGTGGTGGTCCTGCCAAAACATCTCCTGTTTTAGCATCGAATGAACCTTCGTGACACGGACAATGAATGATTCCGGTGCCTGGTTTATAAAACACAGAACACGACAAATGAGTGCACTTTTGCTCATAAGCCTTGAATTCCCCACTTTCGAGGTGAATTAAAATATAAGGAATCGTACTTCCTTCAATTACAAAACCTCGAGTGCCTCCTACTGGAACCTCATCTTTTTTGCACACAAAATGCTCTCCTTCTACTTCTTCTTTGGGAATCAAATAGGCTTTCGCGGCTACTAATCCGCTACCTACCATCAATCCGCCTGAAACCAGGGTGAGGAATTTGGCAAAATCACGGCGACTCACATTGGTCGCTTGCTGCTTGAGAATTGGAAAGTCTTTCTTCCAGTTTTTATTTAAATTATCTTCTTTTGACATTTCTTTATTTTGTAAAAAGTTTTGGTTTATAGTTTATGGTACAAGCTGGTGATTCTAATATATAATCAACTCCGTACTTCCTTTTGGCATCATAATATTCACTTTGGTATTGACTATTTCTTTCCCAAAAATAAAAGTATTAATTGGAGTACTGTTCGGACGCATTTCTTGGATTTCGGCTCTTGTTCCAAAAAACAAAGCACCGCTTGGGCAAACCGTGGCACACATTGGTTTTTTTCCAACACTTGTTCGGTCAAAACACATTGTACACTTCATCATCAAATCGTATGACTCTTCTTTTTTTGGCACGCCAAACGGACAAGCCATTACACAATTCGAACAACCAATACATCTTTCGGTATTGGCGGTATGCACGATTCCGTTTTCATCTTTAGAAATTGCATCGGCGGGACATACATTGGCACAAACTGGGTCGTCACAATGCATACACACTTGAACAGTAGTCTGCACAGTCGAAGCTCTATCCACATAATTCACGTGAATCAAGGATTCTTGACCGTTGGTTTCACATTCGGCGCAAGCCATTTCGCAGGCTTTACAGCCAATGCAACGTTGCATATCTACAAAAAATTCCTCGTTTTTATTGAAACTGGTGTAATTCATATTTCTTTTTTATAGATTAAACACTTGCATACGCTGTTGATTCTTTGGATGGGGCTGCAATTTCCTTGAGCGGTTCCAAATGACAAGCACAAACTTTGAACTCCGGAATTTTTGAAATTGGATCTAATGTTCCCGGCGTTAACTGATTAGCCGATTTTTTTCCTGACCAATGGTATGGGATAAAAACAGTATCTTCCCGAATGGTTTCCACAATATTTGCAGGGAAAATTCCTTCTCCACGTCGTGTGGAAACTTTTATTAATTCTCTTTGTTTGATTCCGTATTGTTGCGCCATTTTTGGATGAATTTCCAATAACGGTTCTGGATATTGATCGACTAATTTCCCAATTCTACGGGTTTGTGTTCCGCTCAAATATTGCGATACCACACGACCTGTTGTCAAAATCACGGGAAAATCCACATCGGTTACTTCGCCCGGAAGCTTGTACGGAGCGGGATTAAAATGTGCTTTCCCGTCTGGAGTTTTAAACTTTTTGTCTTCCCACAATCTTGGTGTTCCAGGATGACCTATTTCTAGGCAAGGCCAAAAAACACCCATTTCGTCTTCAATTCTTTTGTATGTAATTCCGTAATAATCGGCAGTTCCTCCTTTGGAAGCCACACGCAATTCGTTGAAAATGGCTTCGCTATCCGCATACGTAAATTTATCTTGAACACCCAAACGTTTGGCCAATTCCAAAATGATAGAAGTATCTGTTCTGGCATCGCCCGGAGGTGTTACAGCCTGACGAATTCGGATTACTCTTCCTTCTGCAGATGTAGTCGTTCCTTCCTCTTCTTCTTGCAACGATCCAGCCAAAACCATATCGGCGTGACGTGCGGTTTCGTTCAAGAAAAAGTCGATACACACATAATATTCCAGTTTTTCTAAAGCTTCGCGAACGTAATTACTGTTCGGTAAAGACACCAATGGATTGAAACAAATTGAAATCAATCCCTTAATTTCTCCACGGTGAATGGCTTCGATGATTTCGTAGGCCGAAAGTCCTTTACCTGGTAAATCTTTCTCATTAATTCCCCAAACTTCCGAAATATACTTGCGGTGTTCCGGATTTTCGATATCTCTATTTCCTGGCAATTGATCACATTTATGACCGTGTTCTCTACCACCTTGACCATTTCCTTGACCCGTAATCGTTCCGTAACCGCAATATGGTCTTCCTATTCTTCCTGTAGCCAGAACCAAGTTGATGCAACCCACAACATTATCCACCCCTTTTGAATGGTGTTCGATTCCACGAGCGTGAAGCAAGAAACTCGTTTTGGCTTTGCCCCATAATTCGGCGGCTTCGCGTATTTTATTTTTGTTAATTCCAGTTACTTCCTCTGCCCATTCTAAGGTGTAATCCTTTACGGCATCAATAGTTTCCTGAAAACCTGAAGTATAATTATCAATAAAATCGTGATCCAACATATCATTGTCCACCAAATATTTCAGCATCGCACCATACAAAGCCGAGTCGGTTCCCGGACGAACATCCAAATGTATGTCGGCAGTTCTCGCCAACGGAATCATCCTTGGATCAATCACTATAATTTTGGCACCGCGGTCACGGGCTTTCCAAATCCAGTGTGTCAATGTTGGGAATGTTTCACTAATATTGGCACCAGCCACAATAATCACTTCGGCATATTCCAAATCCGAATAATTATTTGAAGCTCTGTCTAGTCCAAACGCTTTTTTGTTTCCTGCACCTGCACTCACCATACACAAACGTCCGTTGTAATCCAAATTTTTGGTTTTCAAGGCCACACGGGCAAATTTTCCAACCAAATAACTTTTCTCATTCGTCAACGAAACTCCCGATAACATCGAGAACGCATCATTTCCGTATTTTTCTTGAATTCGTTTAATTTCCGAAACCGTTTTGCTCATCGCATCTTCCCAAGAAGTAGGCACAAATCCTTGTCCTTCGACTCTTTTCAACGGAGACAAAAGTCGGTCGGGATGGTTGTTTTGCAAATAACGTTGTACGCCTTTTGGACACAATCTCCCTTCATTAAACGGAAATTCCATCCAAGGTTCAAAACCCACTACTTTATTGTCTTTAACCGACAATTGAATGCCACATTGCATTCCGCAAAAACAACAATGTGTTTTTACCAAGTCATCAGGTTCATCTCTTCCCGGATAGCCATCTTTCGGACTATAATTTTTGTGAGGTCCGAACTTCGTTACAATATTCTCCTCTGCTACTGGTAATTTTGCCATTTTATATTTTTTACAATTGTCTGTCTTGTATTTTTTCTTACTTCTAAAATCTAACCTCTAATTTCTTACTTACGAAATTATCCAAACAAATTCCCGCCTTCCAATCTCGCTTTCAAATGCGCTTGTGCCAATCGAGATCTTTTTCCCTCGGGACTCAAATCCAAATGTGATGTTCCGTCTTCGTGCGTAAAATCGAAACCCAATTGTTCCGTTACGGTTTTCAAATCCTGAATATGTAATTTGGTAGCAAACTCCTCTCCAGTATGCGGGCAAACCGCCATTCCCATTTTCATTCCTTCTTTCTTGTAAATATGCGCTCCAATTTGAGCTGGTCGTTGAATGATATGAAAAAACTTTCCGAATGGTATCCAAATCAAAAACATAATCACAGTCACGGCGTGTAAAACCGCCAAGAAATCAAAGGCAAATCCTTTCATAAACTGATAGGAATAGGTCAAACCTAATCCAGTTACAGAAATGGCAATCAACAATATTAAAGGTAATAAATCTCCTTCGAAAGATTGCGTGGCGATTAATCCCGGATTCGTCAAACGTCTTCTTAAATAATACAGTGATCCAAAAATTACCAAGTACGAAGACCAATTCAAAGCGTGAAAAGTCAGAAAAGCAATGATTGACCCCAGTTCGAAATCCATTACTTTAAACCCAAAAAAGAAGGCTTCATAAGTAGAAATGGTATTGGGAGCCATCGCAAAGTGAATCCAACCAAAAGTCAACGGAATCGTTATCAAAAATGCCGATGTACATCCCACCGCGATCATAAAATGCGCCACCCAACGGTATTTTCCCCTTGGATAAATAAATTTTTGAAACGCAATATTCTCCACCGTTTCCTTGGTAGCAAACCAAAAATGCGAAAACACTTTTCCCGTTACCAAATACGTTATCCCTCTCTTGAAATAAATCCAAGTGGGCGGTCTTTGTAACCACACCGAATACCGATATACAATTCCGAAGAACGCAAAAACGGTTCCGAATAAATAAGTGATTAGAGCTGCATCAAAGTTTTGCAACTTTCTGGAACCAAAAAACACAAGGGCAATCATAAAAATCGAAAGTCCAGTTGCGATTAGCAGTGCTTTGGTATTAAAGGTTTTGTTTTTCATTTGTTCTGATATCTCTTAATTCTATTGAAAAAAAATCGGGTTTCCTAACTCGGCTTCTCACAGCCTTTACGGTTGTAAAACCACCAATTAATTATCGTAGCTAATATAGTAAAAAGAATTAACCCAATAAAAAATTGATTTACAGTTCCATTTGCCGTAATGTTATTTCCAATTAATTTTGAAAAGATAAAAGGACCAAAAGCGGCAATCGCTGCTGTCCAACCAATTACTCCCGCGGCCTGTCTTTGATTTTCTGAAAAGATGATTGGAAACTGTCTAAAAGTACCTGCATTTCCAATTCCTGTGAAGAAAAACATAGCCAAAATCACACCTACAAACAGCGGAAACTGATCCAAACTTGTTGGAGAAACCAATCCTTGTGTCACTAAAATTATAGCCCCAGCCAAAATTCCGATTCCGGTTATGGTTGTCAAAATTGCTCCTCCTACTCTATCTGCAACAAAACCAAAAATAATTCTACTGGCAGAACCAATTAGCGGCCCATAAAATGCATACACTAATGGATCCGGAGCATTGGGAAAATCACCATACAAGAATTTAATCATCAAAGGAAAAGCAGCTGATAAACCTGCAAAAGTTCCAAAAGTCATCAGATAAGTAATGGTGCAATACCAAGTATGCTTGTTTTTAAAAATATCCATTTGCTCTTTTATGGAAGCTTGCATTGGAATGCTTTTCAAAAAGAACCAACTGATAAATGCCAAAACCAAAAGAAAACCAATGTACCAAAATGCAGCCGATTGAATATAGATACTTCTGTTTGAAACCGCCTCATTTTCGGGATTAATTTTGTTTAATATTTTTTCGGCCAATTTAGGGTTTGCATTTGCAATCGCTTTGGATTTTTCATTAAGTGGTAATGCGGAAAAAATTTCGAAATTTTCATTTGATTTCGTTACCGCTTTAACCGAATCTAATACTGGTTTCTTTACAGTAGCCAGAATTTTATTTTGTGATTTGACATCCAAGGCTGCAAAAACTTCTTTCTGTTTTTGAACTGTTGAATCTATTAGAACATTCTTTGTTTCCTTAACATCGATGCTTGTAAATACCGAAGTAGCTCCGTAAATACTAACACTCAAAATAATCGGGGTAACAAACTGAGCTAAACTAACTCCAAAATTCCCAATTCCCGCTTGTATTCCCAAGGCAGTTCCTTTTAATCTTTTTGGGAAAAACAGACTTGTGCTAGGCATAAAGGATGAAAAGTCTCCACCACCAAAACCAGTAGTAATAGCTAAAAGAACAAATACCCAAAATGGAGTATTTGTATCCATTACTGCAAACCCAATTCCAATTGCTGGAATTAACTTGAGTAAAGTTGCCACAGTCACTACATGCCTTGTCCCAAAAATAGGCAGAATAAAGGTGTGTATAATTCTCAGAAATCCTGCTGCCAAACCTGGAATCGCCACCAACCAAAAAAGCTGATCTTTGGAAAAAGGGAAACCTAATCCGGGTAATTTCACCGCAATTACGCTCATCATGAACCAAGAAGAAAAAGAAAAAATCAATGACAAAGTCGTAATCGTTAGCGTTTTCCAAGCAATTTTACTACCTGTGTTTTCCCAAAATTCTTCATCTTCCGGTTCCCATTTGTCTAGCCAAGTTTTCATACTATTTCTGTTTTAATTATTTTTTTATTTATATTGTATTGCAATTGTCATTGATATTGCAATTGAAATTTGATTTAATGATTGTGCTCAATCTCCTTGGTAAAACTCGGTGATTTTACTCTTAAAATTTTGATGATTGTGCGATGCATCCAAAGCAAACAAAGCACAGATATTACAAAAATAAAAATCCAAGAACTCGTCCATAATCCAGTAGAATTCAATAAATATCCAAAGATAATTGGCCCCACAAATCCTCCTAATCCACCGATTAATCCAACCATTCCACCCACAACTCCTACTTCATTCGGGAAATATTCTGGAATGTGTTTGAAAACGGCTGCTTTTCCGATTCCCCACGAAATACCTATTAGAATCACAAGCACTAAATACACCCACATATTGGCTTCGAACTTAATTTGAGTGATTCCTTTAGCAAGTAATTCTTTCTTTTTTACTTCTTGATTTTGCTGAACAATAACTTCTTGCCACGACTTTCTAACGGGAAGCATTGATGTATTTTTATCATCCAAAACCGCTTTTGTATTTAACTTTTGTGCTTTTCCATCAATTTTAATTTCGGTAGCAGAGATTTCGGTTACAACACCGGTTTTAGCAGCCAAAACTCCAGGACCAGCAGTAAAGACTTCCATTTTAGGGAACATCAGTAAAAAGCTGATGATTATCGAAGAACCCAATACCCAATACATCACTTTTCGAGCACCATATTTATCCGATAAATAGCCTCCAAAAGCCCTAATGACCCCCGATGGCAAACTGAACATTGTGGCAAACATTCCTCCCATAACAAGTGAGGTTTGATAGACATTCATAAAATTAGGCAACAACCATTGCGAATAGGCTACAAAACAACCAAACACTAAGAAATAGTAGGTTCCAAAACGCCAAACCCTAACCGATTTCAGTGGTGTTAAAAGGGTTTTGATATTTTTGGAATCTCCAAGAGGTTTTTTATTTTTAGCAAAAACTATAAAGATAAGACCTATTATGACTAAAACAATAGCATAAGTTACGGGTAACATTTTCCAACCATTAATAGGATCATTTTTTGAGAAACTATTTAATAATGTTGGCGCTACAAAAGTGGTGATAGCGGCTCCTGCATTTCCCATTCCGAAAATTCCCAAAGCTCTTCCTTGCCAATTTTGAGGATACCAAACTGAGGTATATCCAATTCCAACTGCAAAACTGGTTCCAACCAATCCAAAAAGAAAACTCAACACGGCGAAACTCCAGAAAGTATCAGCGAAAGGTAACAAAAAAAGAGGAATGGAACAAAGTAATAATAGAGCCGAAAACACTATTTTACCCCCAAATTTATCTGTGAAAATTCCAATTGGCAATCTAAAAATAGATCCTGACAAAATAGGAATTCCCAACAACCAACCCACTTCAATTACTGTCCAATTAAAAATTCCTTTATCGACCAAGAATGTAACCAAAACTCCATTCAAAGTCCAACAAGCAAAACAAATTGTAAAAGCCAATGTGTTTAGAAATAATATTTTGTGGGATTGTGATAAATTACTCATACTTGAAATTTTAAATTCTGAAAGTACACTTAAATTACTTTTATAATGGACAAAAATATCATTTTTTAAAATAAAAAAAAACTGTAGAGCATCCTACTACAGCCCTTTTTGATGAATTAGTTAATTATTTTTTAGTGGAAAAAATTTGCGGATTGATGTTTACCATCAAATAAGCCCAGTTATTTGTCGTATCGTTTAATCCTGTTCCTCCTTTTAACGCAACCATAGAATCGGTAGCAAACATTTGTGAATAACCAGCAGTAAGCATAATATCCTTATACAATTTGTAGGACGCAGTCAAATCGATTTCAGTTCCTAGGTAAGATTCTTGTTCGATTCCACCAGAAATAATTTTGTTTGGTGCTGAGAAAAAGTGTGGAGCAAGGGATACATTTACTTTATTAATTGGAAAATCCAATTTTAATGAAATGTCATTCAAACCCACAGAATTGGCATGATTCCCAACATAGAAATAATCCATAAAACCATTGAAAGCGTGGTTAGTACCAAATATTGGAGCAAAAGATTTTACCATTGTAGAAGTAGATCCTTGATCTTTTCCAGATAAAAATTCATAACCCGCTGTGGCTTTAAATTTTGGAGAAAAAGCATATCCTACATTCAAAGCAGCTTCCCAAGCCGATACTGTGTTGTTGCCTATTTTTCCTGTTTGACCATATAAACTGTAATCAACTCCCAATTTTGCGCCAGCAAATTTACCATAAGTTCCAAAAGTTTGGAAATAGCTTAACCCTACTTCAGTTGGTGTTTTTAAGTATTCTTTACCAACATTCATCGCTAATACACTAACACCAAGATTTTTGACACTCGTGTGATACCAAGCATATTGCATATCTTTGAATACATCTGTTGAATAAGGTGTTACCGGAGCTACTTTTGCTTCGGAATCGGCATTGAGAGCAAAACCTAAATCCAATTGATTTTTTGCTCCTTTGAATTTAATTAAAGCAGCATCAAAACTACGCCCTTGATTGGCCCAATCCAAGCCTCCAATAACCCTTTGATTGTCATAAGACAAAGACTGACGTCCTATTTTGGAACTCCATTTCTCAGTAAAACTATACTCCGCCCAAGCTTCGAATGCGGTTACTCCATTTTTACTAGACACCGTTGTTGTTGCAGCATCTCCCCAAGTACGTACATTTTGTAATGAAAGTTTAATTTTTAATTTGTTGTCATTATAATTCAAGTTTAATCTGGTGCGATTTCCAATAAATGAGGTATGTTCAGTTGTTGGGGTCAAAAGGGTTCCAAAACCATTAGTATATTCATAACGTGGTCTAAGTTGAACATCGGAATTAAATTCCTGTGAATAAGTACTAAAAGTTATCATTGAGAACAATAACAAATGGATTGATTTTAGGGATTTCATAAATAAAATAGTATTTAAAATTTTCTTCTCTAACTACTTTACGTTAATAAATGCATAGTAAAAATCTGCACTATCGTTCGTAATAGTAGTGCAAAAATAAAAGACTTAAATGTCCATTATTATGACAAAAGTCATATTTTGATAAAAAAAAGAATTCAAAGGCTGAACAATTGTTTATACTCTAAATTCACTACACAAAACATCGCTAACTCTCCTAAAAGAATTGGCATTTTAATTCTACAAATAGAAAACCAACAAACAAAATTTTGATATCACATTGTCTTTTAAAATTAATTTGCCTTAGTATAGGTATGAACGCTGTTTTGAGCTGTTGGCAAATAATTTACTCCAAACCAACAAATTAGCAAAACTATAAAAGCTGAAGCAAGCAAATACATCGCTCGTTTGTCCTCTCGAGGATGATAAAATCTATAATGAATATAGAGAATATAGCCAGTCCAAGTAAGGAAAGCCCAGGTTTCTTTGGGATCCCAAGTCCAGTAATGTCCCCAAGCTTCTTTGGCCCACAAAGCCCCAAATAATAAACCAAGCGTTAGAAAAGAAACCCCTATATAAACTAAATTATCGGCCAATTGCAATCCGTTTTTTGAGGGTCTAACTAATTCCTTGATGGCTACAATACACGACACTCCAAGTGCTGCATACGAAAAAAGATATACCACAACATGAGGAACAAACCAAGTACTTTGCAAGGCTGGCATCAACGTTTGTGAATACATATCGGGGTTCAGGAAATTGAGCGTTAGGAATAAAAAAGCCATGCCAATGGTATAGAACAAAATCCAAACATATTTCCATCTCAAATAAAACACGAGTCCAATGGTGGGTAAAAATAAAGCATACCAAAGGCGTGTTTCGCCTAAAGTTCTCATAGGAGGTCTATCGAGTTTTTGCCATAAATAGACAATAAAATAGGTAATTACTAGAATTGCAACACCATTTAAAAGCAAACCTACTTTCAAAAATTTTTCTTTGTTTTTCATCGAAAGCAAAAGAAAAACAATCGACAAAACCCATAAAACACTACTTATAATATAGAACGAATTATAATCAATCATTGTTTTTAGATTTTATGTTTCCGATGAAGAAAAGATATATAGCTCCCGCTATCATCATAAAAACACCAAGATATACAACTGGCAACCAAGGGTCTTTTACAAATTCTATCGTAGAAGTAGTTGAATATTTACCAAAACGCTCGTCATAACTGAGTTGATAGAGTTTCCAACCCATTACTTCAAATGGTTTATTGACTTCTAATGTAGTAGAATATTCGTCTTTGTCAACAGTGAAAACCTTGATTTTTGAGCTAAACTTTTT
>DAORUG010000022.1:0-28747 GCA_035433125.1 Flavobacterium sp. | reverse complement strand
TATCACAGGAATCAATGTATCCGAAAGGCTTTAAACATTACAATGAAAATAAAAACTCAATTTCCAGAGTTGTCTATGTACATATTAGAAATGCCAATTACCATCCCGAATTTAGAAAACCCTAAAATAAATCAGGAAGTATTACAAGAATACTATGATTCATTAAGTATTTTACTAAAAGACTATGTCGAGTATCAGACTAAGATAGATAAATTAGTTTAAATCCTCAGCAACTCGATTACTTTTATTTTGACTTTTTGTTTGGTTTTATTCTGGCAAATAGTAGCATTTTTTCTTCAAGAGACTTTCATCAAATTATTGATGAGATTCTTTTAATAACCAGTATTTTGAAGTTGTCTGTCATTCAATACATTTTCAGGCTTCCTTGCAATAAACCATAAACATTTCTGTTATCAATGCCAATCCGTTGGAACAAGTCAAAGAACTGTAGGATGAAATCGAGAAAATAGAGGAAGAATAAATTTTAACAAATCTGTGAATAATGTAACTTTTCGTTAAAGTTATGTAACAAAAAAAGGAGGTTATACAATCACCTTTGTATCGTTGTGAAAATGTATTCACAAATAAATTAAAAAAAATGAACACTACGGAACTCAAAGGTAATTGGGAAGAACAAAAAGGCAAGTTGAAACAAAAATTTGCAGCCTTGACCGATAATGATTTATTATTTGCAAAAGTCAATAAAGAAGAAATGCTTGGAAGAATTCAGATTAAACTTGGCAAAACAAAAGAAGAATTGTTCAAAATCATAGGACAAGTATAACAACCAAAACAATAACAAAAACAAAAACAAAGATTATGAAAAAAATCATTTTATCAGCGATTATGCTATTAGGTATAGCAATTACAGCACAGGCTCAGAACTTTTCAAAAAATGCACTTGGTTTGAGATTGGGTAGTAACGACGGATTTGGTACCGAAATCTCATATCAGACTAAACTTTCTGCCCAAAACAGATTAGAGTTGGATTTAGGTTGGAGAAGCAATAACAATGAAGACAATATAAAAATTGCAGGTATTTATCAATGGGTTTGGAATCTTGATGGTGGTTTGAACTGGTATGCCGGTATTGGTGGTGGTGCAGGTTCTTGGAGTTATGATGATAACAACGGAATTGACGATGATGGAGCTTTTGCATTTCTTGCAGGTGACCTAGGGATTGAATATAATTTTGATTTTCCACTACAAGTTTCATTAGACATCCGTCCAGAATTCTATTTGAATGGAGGTTCTTATTATGATGATAATTATGGAACTGATGTAGCTTTGGGAGTTCGTTATAGATTCTAATCTATCATCCAATAAAATATAAAAAATGATGATTATTGAATGATAATCATCATTTTTTTTTACAATACTTTTAAATCTAAAAATAATAAAAATGAAAAAGTCAATTTTTACCTTGGCAGTTATCACTTGTGTTGCGGGAATAGTGATGATAAGTTGCAAACCCTCGACAAAAGAAGAAAAAGAATCTCAGGAAAAAGTTGAAATCGCCAAAGATAACCTTGAATATGCCAAGGATAGTTTGGACATGGCTAAAAAGGCAGCATCCGACGAAGAATGGAAATCGTTTAAAAACTCAGGGGATTCTATCATTAGAATAAATGATTTAAAAATTGCTGGATTAAAGCTGAAAATGAAAAATACCGGAAAGACTATAGATACGGAGTATCAAAAAAATATAGATGTTATGGAACAAAAAAATAAGGATCTTAAAGTAAAAATGGATGCTTATAAAAATGATGTGAGTAGTGATTGGCAATCCTTTAAACGAGAATTCAAACACGATACCGATGAAATAGGCAAAGCTCTTAAAGATTTGACAGCCGATAATAAAAAATAGCAAAAAGGCGAGTTGATTCTCGCCTTTTTTATGGAATAAAATTTCACCAACGAAAATCTGTAAATATTGTAACTATTCTAAAAAGTTATGTAACACTTTAAAATTCAATTTACTCCAACTTTGTAAAGTAATCTAAAAGAAACCAATACTAGTTTCTGGAAGAAAAATCAGGTTCCAAATAGGAACAAAATCATTCCATTTATAAATTTTAAAAAAAACAATTATGAGCAATTTACTTTACACTATCGCAGTGATTTTGATTATTTTTTGGGCCATTGGATTCTTTGCTTACAGCGCTGGATCAATAATACACATACTTCTTGTAATTGCAATTGTCGCAGTTTTATTGCGTCTTATTCAAGGAAGAGGACTATAAAAATTAAATAGTAAAAAATAGAAATTATGAATTCAAGTAAATTAGTATTAGGAATTTTAGGCGGTGTTGCCGCTGGTGCATTGTTAGGCGTTTTATTTGCTCCTGAAAAAGGATCGAAAACCAGAAAAAAAATCGTGGACAAAAGCAAAGATTTTGCTGATGACATGAA
This sequence comes from Flavobacterium sp., assembly GCA_035433125.1. Classification (GTDB taxonomy): domain Bacteria; phylum Bacteroidota; class Bacteroidia; order Flavobacteriales; family Flavobacteriaceae; genus Flavobacterium. Next base: position 26,335 of record DAORUG010000022.1, on the reverse strand, counting down.
AGAGAAATTTGAAGATTTATACTCAGATGTAACCGACAAATATGAAAATCTTTTGCACGATGCCAAAGGTTTGGTTTCAAAAAAAGAAATGAAATAATACAATTGTAAATGCCGATAGACAATAAATTTAGTCTCATTTATTAGACTGCTACATAAAGCTAATCGATATAATCTATTATTTCAAAAAATTGAAAAAGACTATTCAAAGTAGAAGATTGAATTATACAAATCATCAAAATAAAAGTATAACATAGTAAGCCTAAATCTTTTCCACCTTTATACCATAATTAATTTAACATTTAAAACAAAAAACAATATGAAAAAATTACCTCTTTATTTAATGATGATAGTGTTGTCGTTAAGTGTTGCTCCAACCAGTATGAGTGCAAAAGAAAAAGATCCAATTGCCAGTACAGCCAATCCAAAAGAAGTTCCGGCTGAAGTAAAAATTATGGTTAACCGTTTGGAAGAAATCAAAGCAATGGATAAGTCTTCGATGACTAGGGTAGAGAAAAAAGAACTTCGTAAAGAGGTTAAAGAAATTAAAGCAAATTTAAGATCATCCAATAGTGGGATTTACCTATCTGTTGGAGCTATAATCATTATCGTTCTTTTATTAATTCTTTTATTGTAATGACTATCAATACTTTAATAGCAATTTAACGACTATTAAATACAAATTTCAGATTACTGGCACAGTTGTTGGTTTTTAAGAAAGTGTTGAACAACAAATAGAATTTTTAATATCAATTAAAAACCATACAATTATGAAAACTTTAAAAATAATTACACTGGCAACCCTACTCCTTTTTGCATCAAATACGATGCAATCACAAGTTTCGGTTAATATAAATTTAGGAGCACAACCCTCTTGGGGACCCGTAGGATATTCTTCAGTAGATTACTATTACATTCCAGACGTTCAGGCTTATTATGATGTAAGAGCCACTCAATTTATTTATTTAAATGGTGGAACTTGGATTCGATCAGGCCATTTGCCTTACCAATATCGAAATTATGACTTAAACAGAGGATATAAAGTGGTATTGAATGATTATCACGGTACAAGACCTTATTCTCAATACAAATATCACAAACAAAAATATTATAAAGGGTACGGTAAACCACAAAAAACGATTGGATATAGAGGTGGCAACCACGGTAATAATGGAAACCATAACTATAAGGGAAATAACGGAAACAACGGTCACGATAACAAGGGAGGAGATAAAGGACACGGAAATAAAGGTGGCGGAAAAGGTCACGGAAAAGATTAATTTCCATTTATCTTCATAAAATTGAATTAGTAAAACTAAAAATATCGGAATTTAAAAATTCCGATATTTTTTTTTGTTTGTACCTTTTGGAATCCAATTGAACCAATAATCCAATCCTAATCTCTTTACAGAAGGATTTTTTTATTATCAAATAACAAAAAATGATTATTCAACTTCCATAATACAGCATTTATAACTTATTTTTGTACTGTTATAAAAATATAAATGAAACTTATTATGTCTACTACTATCGAAAAAATTAAATGCCTAATTATAGGTTCTGGACCAGCAGGATACACAGCAGCAATCTATGCAGCCAGAGCCAGTATGAACCCCGTTTTATACCAAGGAATGCAACCCGGAGGCCAATTGACCACAACCAACGAAGTCGAAAATTTCCCAGGGTATGTCGATGGAATTTCTGGACCCGAAATGATGATTCAATTGCAAGCGCAAGCACAACGTTTCGGTGCTGACATTCGTGATGGTTGGGCTACAAAAGTTGATTTTAGTGGTGACGTTCATAAAGTTTGGATTAACGATACCATCGAATTGCATTGCGAAACTGTCATTATTTCAACAGGAGCATCCGCAAAATATTTAGGATTAGAATCAGAACAACATTATCTCAAAATGGGTGGTGGTGTTTCGGCTTGCGCGGTTTGCGATGGCTTTTTCTATAGAAATCAGGAAGTAGTCATTGTTGGAGCTGGAGATTCGGCTTGTGAAGAAGCCCATTATTTGTCTAAAATGTGTTCCAAAGTGACGATGTTAGTTCGAAGCGAAAAGTTCCGAGCTTCCAAAATTATGGAAGCACGAGTTCGCAAAACCGAAAATATATCTATTTTGATGAACCACGATACGGTGGAGATTTTAGGCGATGGTCAGGTAGTTACAGGTGTAAAAGCCAAAAATAAAACCACAGGCGATATTTTTGACATTCCTGCAACAGGTTTCTTCGCTGCTATTGGACACAAACCAAATACCGACATTTTCAAGGAATACCTTACTCTTGATGAAACGGGTTATATTGTAAATATTCCTGGAACATCAAAAACCAACGTAGGTGGAGTTTTTGTAGCTGGAGACGCTGCAGATCACGTGTATCGTCAGGCGATTACGGCTGCTGGAACAGGCTGTATGGCTGCTTTGGATGCTGAAAGATATCTGGCCGCTCAGGAATAATTAATATTTTAGGTTCCTCAAGTTCCTCTAGAAATATCATTCAGTTTTTTCAAACCATTAAGAAATTAAGGTTCATTAAGATTAAAACTTAATTTTCTTAATTTCTTAATGGTTTTATATTTATTGTGAATTTATATTTTAAATGTTTTGAGTTTTCACACAAACACAGAAGAATCTAATTTTACATTTATTTAATTGGTTTCTTACTTAAAATAGCATTGTCAGCAAACCGTTTCATTTCAATTTTTTGATCGCCATAGAGTTCAATTTCAGCGTTTTCAGCGGCATCAACAATTATAGCTGTATTCACATTTACACTACAGTTTGAATAACTTTCGGCTACCAATTGAGCATTCATTATGACAAGGTTGTTTCCTAAAAATTTAGCATTATTGTCCAATCTAATGTTGGCATTGGTGACATCGCCTTCTAGATTAGCAATTGCTTTTTGATACATATCACATTTCAAATCGGTCGCCGTTATCAAGGCTTTCAATGTGGTATTTTTACTCAATTCGAGACTCGCAATTTCCGATTTTAAATTGAGCTCTATTTTTGAATTATGGTCCGATTGTAAAGCAAAATTCTTGGTATTTACGTTCAAAAACAGTTTAGAATCATCGAAAGATTGGATAGCAATGTCATTCAATTGAATTTCCTGAATGGCATTTATGATGGCTTCGTCTTTTGAAGTTACCCTATTTAACTCATTCGTATATGTGATTCTGACTATTAGTTTTTTGTAATTTATAGCCTTTTTCGAAGTGTTTATCCGAAGCGTTTTGGCCGATAAATCAATAGTAATAATATCGTGAAGATTATCGTCGGCTTCTATTTTCAATTCACATTTTTCACCTCTGTCCAAATACACTTCGAGATTGTCGCTTATTTCTATGGTTTCAAAATTGCCAATTTCCTTTTGTTCAATCGTTACTATTTTAGATCCTTTAATTTTTTCTTTCTTTTGAGCCAATGACAATGCAGTTGCGAATAAGAGTAAAATTAGAACAGAATATTTTTTCATTTTAATTGAATTATGTGTTTTACAAATATAAAAAAATCATCCACTTTTGATGAATGATTTTTATGATTTTTAGGCAAAAAGTGAAGCTTAATTTCCTCCGACGCTTCCACCAGAAGATTCTTCTTTAGTTATCGTTTTGGGCACTTTGTAATAATTGATAGAACCGCCGCTTGAGGCTTTTGCATCTAACTTCAAAATAGGATAAACTGAGGTGCTGCTGCCACTTGTGGTTTGTGCAATTACTTCGTTTGCTTGCAAATTTTTGGCGTCAATGGAGCTTCCGCTGGACGAAGTAGTTTCTAATTTCAGTGCTTTTCCACTCGCATCAATAGTACTCCCGCTGGAGCTTTCGAGTGTAATTGCATCGGCTTCGACTTCAATATTAATGCGGCTTCCGCTACTTGATTTTGCGTTTATATTATCTGAAATTAATGTTTTAGAACTGTTGATTTCAGATCCACTGCTGGCACTCAATCCATTGACAACAGGCATTTTTACGTTCACAATAGGCGTTTCAGTTGAATTGTAATTGGTATCCGATTCAATTTTCAAAACACCATTTTCTATTTTGGTAATAATGTGTGTTTGTAAATTGTCGTCAGCTTCAACCGTTATCGATTTGGTATTACCTTGTTCCACATTTACTTTGATTCCCTGACTTACTTCGATGTTTTTGAAATCTTCATTGACTGTTCGGGTTTCGCTGGTTATGTTTCCACTTCCTTTTATGCCATTTCCAAAATTGAATCCTGGATTACAAGAGGAAAAAAGCAGAGCCATTAATGCGGCGACAATAAATTTTGTTATTATCGTGATAATTTTAATCATAACTAATTGTTTTTAATAATTACACCGTCTTCATCTACTGACAACCCTTTTTTGGTAGTCGTTTCTTTAACCTTAACTACTTCTCCGTTTACGGTTACAGTTGTGGTAACAACGCTATCGGCCTCTTGTTTAGTATCTATAGTGACATTTTCATTGTCTTCATTTAGACAATTCTGACATTTTATTTTATCACTCTCTACTTTAAAAATTTCATTTTCATTAGGATGCCAATAAAAATAGTCATCATCCGTTTGGTCATATCGTGCCCCAGAGTCATCCATTTTCAATAAAGTGCCTAAAGGTAAGAATAAAGTTATTTCAATTTCTTGATCACGGAATTTTTCTTTTAAATCTGTTAATAAATAATTGTCAAAAACCAATTGATTTCCAATAATTTTATAAGCATATTTTATTTTCTCTGCTCTTTGCTTGGCTTCGAACAGCGTTTTTCCTTTCGCTTCTTTTTCGATTTGAATGTAAGCTGATTGGGTGTCGGTTTGCGCAATTCTGAAACTCACATTGTTTGAATAGATGACATCATTTCCTGTAGAATCTATCGTGATTTTAAAATTGTCATTGTCATCAATATTCTTGGAAAAATAATCATTGTGTTTGAATTTAATCAAAAGCGTATCTGTTGGTTTCAAGTTGAAGTTTTCTTTTACCACAACTCTTCCATCGATAGCAAAAGCCGATGCTTGTTTTAATCCAATGGCGATTGCCAATGAAACAGCTATAATCCAAATGGCTAATAAAGTAGATTTTGCAATATTTCCTATTGATTTTAAGTTGGGTGACAATAATTTAAACCCTAATAATGCCAAGAAGAAAAATGGAATTCCAACGGCAAAGAACATAATTAATCCAAAGGTCCACACTGGATAATCGGTAAAATTCCCAGCTTCAATAAATCCTTGCCAAGGCACTTCAATAACTGATGAAGAACCTAAAGTAAACACCGCAATAAACAAAGCTGCTAATGTAAAAAGTCCTGCAATAATCAAAATCACACCTAGAATTTTTGAAAAAACTCTCAGCACTGCAATTATAAAATCACTAAGCGAGCTCCCAATTTTTTCGGCTCCGGTTTTTACGCGGTTTCCCATTTCGTCATAATTGGCATTTTTGAATTTGTCCGAAACATTGTCAAATTCCTCTCTTACCTTTTTTTCAATATTCGAAATAGTTACTGGTTCGCCAGTCATTTCAAGTTTTTCGGCAGTGGTTTTTGCTTCTGGCATTACTATCCAAAGGATGATGTATGCTAAAACTCCTGTTCCCCAAGCAAAAAACATGATTAAAAAGAAGATTCGCAACCAAACTTTGTCGATTCCAAAATAGTGTCCCAAACCGGCTAAAACTCCTCCAATCATTCCACCGTCTTTGTCACGATATAGTTTTCGGCTACCAGTTGAAGTACTTGAAGAATAATTAGTAGAGGCAGCACCAATACCTTCTTCGTCGATTCTATAATCTTCAGGCTGACCCATTACCGCAATAACTTCGTCAACATCTTTGAGACCTACAACGTGTTTCTCCGTTTTTTGTTTTTCGGTTAATAATTCCGAAACACGCATTTCAATGTCTTTTATGATTTCGTCCTGACCTGATGAATTTGATAAAGAGCGTTTTATGGCATCAAAATATCGGGTTAGTTTTTGGTATGCATCTTCGTCAATATGGAAGAACATTCCACCTAAATTTATGTTTACAGTTTTGTTCATGACTATTGTTTTTGGGTTGTGATTAGGTTTACTGCATCAGACAATTCCGTCCAAGTGCCATTTAATTCGTTTAAAAAAGTGTGTCCAATTTCGGTCAAACCATAATATTTTCTTGGTGGACCAGATAAGGATTCTTCCCAACGATAGTTGAGTAGTCCGTCGTTTTTCAATCGGGTAAGCAGCGGATAAACCGTTCCCTCCACAACCAATAATTTTGCGTTTTTCAAAGTGTCTAATATTTCTGATGTGTATGCCTCTTTGTCTTTTAAGACTGACAAGATGCAAAACTCAAGAACACCTTTGCGCATTTGGGCTTTTGTGTTTTCAATGTTCATAACTCTCTTTTTTGTTTTTTGATTGGATTGAACTGTTCATTTTTTGATTGATATTTGATGATTATTATTTAATAAAAGGTATCGTAAGCGGATACTTGAATTCTTCTCCATTCGATGCTTTGACCGAAGCGTAAATGATCAGAAAAAACTCTGCCACTTTCAAGCCCACAAATAAAAGAATGGCTATGAAGGCTACTATGACAATTCCAGTTATGTTTTCTATACTCAAGTGATTTCTCATAAACACCCCTTCATCGAAAAGAACTTCTGAAGGAACTTTGTTAAAAATAGAAAACAACAATATAGGTATAGCGATCATTGCCAACACTAAGGAATACAAAAACATACTCAGTTGAAAATTAAGAACTTGCTTCCCATTAAAGTCAATAAATTCAGATTTATCTTTATTAGTACTCCAAATCAGTATCGGAAAAATGTAATTTCCAAAAGGAATACAATATTGACTCAATGCACTCAAATGAGTAAAGGTGGCTAGGTTTTTATTATTTGTGGTTTCCATAGTGTAAAAGTATATAGTAATTTCTTATGCAAATATATATCTAAAAGACAGTATCTTGTATCGCATAGTACCAAATATTAACAAAAAATTAACATAATAAGAAATGACTAATTTTAAAAATAAAGATACTAATCATTTATAAAACAGCTAATTACTTTAATTTTTATAATAAAAAAAAGGATAGTAAATTTATAACCAAATTTTGTTATTTTTACAAGATTAAAAATAATAACAATGAAATTTTCAGTAACAAATCTCAATAAATTTCTGTTTTTTAAATTGCCCTCTGCCTATTTTTGCGGTGTCCGTGTCAAACAAATCGAAGATGCTAAATGTGTAGTTACGGTAAAACACCGTTGGATCAATCAGAATCCGTTCAATTCGATGTATTTTGCAGTACAAGCTATGGCGGCAGAACTTTCTACAGGAGCTTTGGTGATGACTCATATTCAAAATAGCGGAAAAAAAATTTCGATGTTAGTAGCCAATAACAAATCCAATTTTTCTAAAAAAGCCACCGGAAGAATCACTTTTGTATGCACTGACGGACATTTAGCAGCAAAAACCATTCAACAAGCTATAGAAACTGGCGAAGGTCAAACTTTTTGGATGAAATCTATAGGAACAAACGAAAAAGGAGAACAAGTTTCAGAAATGGACTTCGAATGGAGTGTTAGGACTAAACTGACTTGATTATTCTTTTAGAAGAGCATAAAAAAAGCTTCGTTAGTGATACGAAGCTTTTCTTAAATATAATACTGAGTGAATTAATAATAATTTAGAGCCCAAGAGCCAACCTACGATTGTTCTATTTTACGAACTGTACAAATTTATACAAACTAAATCGTGATAGTCTTAAAATTATATTAAATTTTTTTTCAAATCCGTAAAAATATTTTTTGGCTTAAAAAAAACACGCAATAATAAAAAACATTTAAGAGGTGACAATTTGACATTTTTCAAGTTTTGGCAGTACTTTTGCAATCTAAAGAAAAGAATAAAAATGAAGTTTACCAATTTTTTTAAAAATAATACAAGAATGACGACTGAAAACAAGCTAAACGACGAAATTGTTGATCAAAATCCAATTGAAAATATCGGAAATAATACTGACGACTTAGATGCCGCAATCGAAGAAAGAGTAGAAGAAATATCAAGAGAAGAGCAATTAACCCAAGATTTAGCCTCCGAAAAAGATAAATTCTTGCGTTTATTTGCTGAATTTGAAAACTACAAACGCAGAACAGCAAGAGAACGTATCGAGTTGTTCAAAACTGCTAATCAAGACGTATTACTTGCTTTGCTTCCGGTTTTAGATGATTTTGACAGAGCTTTATCTGAAATCAAAAAAACCGATGACAATATCTTGATTCAAGGTGTTGAATTGATTCAGGAAAAATTAAAAAACACTTTAGTATCTAAAGGATTAGAGCAAGTTGATGTAAAAGCAGGTGACGCTTTTGATGCAGATTTTGCCGAAGCAATAACTCAAATTCCAGCGCCATCACCTAAGATGAAAGGGAAAATTGTTGATGTAATAGAAAAAGGATACAAATTGGGCGACAAAATTATTCGTTTCCCTAAAGTGGTAATCGGAAACTAATTTCCTAAAATCCTAATTGTCACCCTGAGCTTGTCGAAGGGCTAATTCTTAAATTGAAAATGAAAAAAGATTTTTACGAAATACTCGGCATATCCAAAAATGCCGATGCTGCCGAAATAAAAAAGGCATACAGAAAAAAAGCACTCGAATTTCATCCTGACAAAAACCCTGGAAATGCTGCTGCAGAAGAAAGTTTCAAAGCAGCTGCCGAAGCTTATGAAGTACTAAGTGACCCTCAGAAAAAAGCGAAATACGATCAATATGGTCATCAGGCTTTTGATGGTTCAGGAGGTTTTGGCGGTGGTCACGGCGGAATGAATATGGATGATATTTTCAGTCAATTTGGAGATATTTTTGGAAGTGCTTTTGGTGGCGGTGGCGGCTTCGGTGGCGGAGGCGGATCTCGTCGCGTCAAAGGAAGTAATCTTCGCATCAAAGTAAAACTGACTCTGGAAGAAATTGCAAACGGAGTCGAGAAAAAAGTAAAGGTAAAACGAAAAGTTCAAGCTCCCGGAGTTTCCTATAAAACCTGCTCTACCTGTAACGGGCAAGGGCAAGTAATGCGCGTTACCAATACCATTTTAGGACGAATGCAATCAGCATCAACCTGTCCAACTTGTGGCGGTTCGGGTCAAATATTAGACAAAAAACCATCGGAAGCCGATTCTCAAGGAATGATTCTGGAAGACGAAACTGTTACCATAAAAATTCCGGCAGGAGTAGTTGACGGAATGCAACTCAAAGTTTCCAACAAAGGAAATGATGCGCCAGGAAATAGCGTTCCTGGAGATTTAATCGTGGCTATCGAAGAAATCGAACACGAATTTTTGAAACGTGAAGGCGAGAATTTGCATTACGATTTATACATCAGCTTCTCCGAAGCGGTTCTGGGAATTTCAAAAGATATTTCGGCCATCAACGGAAAAGTGAGAATCAAACTCGACGAAGGCATTCAGTCTGGAAAAATCCTGAGATTAAAAGGAAAAGGAATCCCGAGTATCAACGGTTACGGAACCGGAGATTTGTTGGTTCACGTTAATGTTTGGACACCAAAAACGCTAAATAAAGAACAAAAACAGTTTTTTGAAAACAATTTAGAAAACGATAATTTTGTTCCAAATCCTGAAAAAAGTGATAAATCCTTTTTTGAAAAGGTAAAAGATATGTTTTCATAATTTCTAATTATGTGAATTTTTCCCATCCTTGTGAAACAAGGGTGGGTTTTTTTATTTTATTTAACACCTTATTACGCCCTATTTTTTCTATTTTTACCAACCCTAGGCCGAAAGTGCCGAACTGCTGAAATAATCTAAATACCTGTATGAGTAATATACTTGAAGTAAACAATGTTGTCAAGAAATACGGCGATTATGTTGCCCTGAATGAAGTTTCGCTAACCGTTCCAAAAGGAAGTATTTATGGGCTTTTAGGCCCAAATGGTGCCGGAAAAACATCATTGATCCGAATCATCAATCAAATCACAATGCCTGATAGTGGCGAGATTATTTTAGATGGTGAAAAACTAAGCCCAAAACACATTCAATACATTGGTTATTTGCCCGAAGAACGTGGTTTGTACAAAACCATGAAAGTCGGCGAACAATGCCTGTACTTAGCACAAATGAAAGGCCTTTCGAAAGCTGAAGCCAAAAAACAATTGGAATATTGGTTCGAAAGATTGGAAATTCAAGGGTGGTGGAACAAGAAAATACAGGAACTTTCTAAAGGAATGGCACAAAAAGTGCAGTTTGTGGTTTGCGTTTTGCACAAACCCAAATTATTGATTTTTGACGAACCTTTCTCTGGTTTCGACCCTGTAAATGCCAATGTGATTAAGCAAGAAATTCTGGAGTTGCAAAAGCAAGGTTCTACGATAATTTTCTCAACACATCGCATGGAAAGTGTCGAAGAATTATGTGATCATATTGCCCTTATTCACAAATCGAACAAGCTCATCGAAGGAAGATTAGACGAAGTGAAACGAAAATTCCGTACCAATTCTTTTGAAGTAGGTATTTTATCCGATAATGTCGAAGGTCTGATGTATGATTTGACACAAAAATTCAAGGTGGCACAAACGAATTTCAAATCACTCAACAACGAAATAAAACTCGAAGTGCAACTAGGAAATGCGATGCCCAACGAACTGCTGAACTTACTCACACAAAGAGGTCAGGTAACCCATTTTATGGAAAAAATTCCTAGCGTAACGGATATTTTCATACAGGCAGTAAGTGAAAAATAAAAACCAAAAATTGTAATTTTCGAAGAATGAGTATAATATCACTAATAATAAAAAGAGAATTTATTGCTAAAGTACGCAATAAATCATTCATAGTTATGACTTTTTTGAGTCCGTTGCTTTTTGTGGGAATAGCTATTTTTGTGGGGTATTTGAGCACAATGAAAGCCGATACAAAACAGGTCGCAATTCACGACGAAACGGGTTTGTTTGCCAATGAATTTCTATCATTGAATAAAAATGATGCAGAATATAAATATCTGGATGCAACAGCAATAGATATTAAATCTCTGAAAGACAGCATCACAAAAGAGAGCTACGAAGGAATGCTTTACATCCCGAAAGTCACTAATGACAAAGATTTACAAACTAAAATTCAATACATTTCGAATGACAGTCCCAGTTTATCTTTTATAGAAAATATTCAAGATGTCATTGCCAAAAAACTCACCAAAGAAAACTACCAAAAAGCGAATTTAGACACCTTAGCCATAACCAATGCAGAGTCAAAAGTGGCAATAAGTTTGGCCAAAGCTTCGGGAGAGCAAAGCGTTAAAGGGCTCAACGAAATCAAGATTGCCATTGGTGGAGCTTTTGGTTATCTCATTATGATGTTCATTATTATTTACGGCAATATGGTAATGCGAAGTGTCATCGAAGAAAAGACCAATCGCATTGTCGAAATCATCATTTCCTCGGTAAAACCATTCCAATTGATGATGGGAAAAATCATCGGAACCTCATTAGCAGGATTATTACAATTCTTCATTTGGGCTATAATTGGATTGTCAATGATGTTGGTGGCTTCCTACTTTTTAGGATTAGAAACGTGTCCGGCACCAAAATTACCATCCGATGCAATGCAAACAGCACACCAGCAAATGACAGGAACCGCACAAATGTATGTTCAGGAATTATGGGAGTTACCCATTGCCACAATCCTGATTAGTTTTGTCATTTATTTCATTGGAGGTTACTTTTTGTACAGTTCGTTTTACGCCTCCATTGGAGCTGCGGTCGATAACGAAACCGATTCACAACAGTTTCTTTTACCCATCATTATGCCATTGGTTCTAGCAGTTTATATCGGTTTTTTTACCGTAATCAACGATCCTCACGGAACAATCGCCACGGTATTTTCGATGATTCCCCTCACCTCACCTATTGTGATGCTGATGCGAATTCCCTTTGGCGTACCTTTGTGGCAATTGGCTCTATCCATCACCATACTTTTCGGGACATTCTTTTTTGTGGTCTGGTTTGCCTCAAAAATATACAGAGTGGGAATATTAATGTATGGTAAAAAACCAACCTGGAAAGAAATGTATAAATGGTTGAAATATTAAAGTTGAATCGGTTAACTGTTTAATCAGTTAATTGAAATAAACAGTTAAGCAGTTAACCTATTAGCCCCAAAAAAAAATGAGTAAAATATTAATCATAGAAGACGAAGCCGCTATTCGAAGAGTACTTGCAAAAATACTTTCCGAAGAGAACGATTCGTATCAGGTTGAAGATGCCGAAGACGGACTTCAAGGTTTAGAAAAAATAAAAAACAACGACTACGACCTCGTTTTGTGCGACATAAAAATGCCCAAAATGGACGGAGTCGAAGTATTGGAAGCAGTCAAAAAAATAAAACCCGAAATCCCGATGGTCATGATTTCTGGTCACGGCGATATGGAAACCGCTATTCAAACGATGCGTTTGGGTGCTTTTGATTATATCTCGAAACCACCCGATTTGAACCGATTGTTGAATACTGTTCGCAATGCTTTAGACAGAAAACAACTCGTGGTAGAGAATAAAATTCTGAAGAAAAAAGTCAGCAAAAACTACGAAATGATTGGCGAAAGCGAACCCATCAATCGAATCAAATTAATGATTGAAAAAGTCGCTCAAACCGAAGCCAGAGTATTGGTTACAGGACCTAACGGAACCGGAAAAGAATTGGTTGCTCATCAATTGCACGAGAAAAGTCAACGAGCGAGTTTCCCTTTAATCGAAGTGAATTGTGCCGCTATTCCAAGCGAATTAATCGAAAGTGAATTGTTTGGTCACGTAAAAGGAGCTTTTACATCGGCAGTAAAAGATAGAGCCGGAAAGTTTGAAGCAGCTGATAAAGGAACGATTTTCTTGGACGAAATTGGTGATATGAGTCTTTCGGCTCAAGCCAAAGTATTACGAGCGTTACAGGAAAATATGATTACCCGAGTAGGTGCCGATAAAGACATTAAAGTAGATGTTCGTGTCATTGCAGCGACCAACAAAGACCTGAAAAAAGAAATTGCCGAAGGTCGTTTCCGAGAAGATTTATACCATCGATTGGCGGTGATTTTAATCAATGTTCCTTCGTTAAACGAAAGAAGAGACGATATTCCGTTGTTAATTTCACATTTTGCCGAAAAAATTGCTTCAGAACAAGGAAATGCAGTCAAACATTTCTCCAAAGAAGCCATTCAATTATTACAAGAATACGATTGGACGGGAAACATTCGCGAACTTAGAAATGTGGTCGAAAGATTGATTATCTTGGGTGGAAACGAAATATCGGAAAGCGATGTGCAACTGTTTGCATCAAAATAAATATCCAATTGTCACCCTGAGCGTGTCATCTCGAGCTCAGTCGAGAGGCGAAGGGTAAAATCTAAAATCGGAAAATGAAACTAAAAAAAATAAACGAAAACCTTCAAGAAAATCTTGTCGAAAACGGTTTGATCGAAGCCAATGAGTTGCAGAAAGAAACATTTTCGGCCCTAAAAAGTGGTGCCGATTGTATTATTATTGCGCCAAATGGAAGCGGAAAAACGACGACAATTGTTATCAACGTGATTCAAAAATTAGCTGGAACCAGTGAAGAATCACCACGTGCTTTGGTTATCGTGGAAGACAAAGCCAAGGTTTTAGAAATGGTAAGCCTTTTCGAAAAATACGGAAAAAATTCGGGATTAGAAGTTTATGGCGTTCACGACAAAGGCGATACCGATTATGATAAAAATTATATTTCTACAGGAATCGATGTATTGATTGGTACTCCCAACAAATTGAACGATTTGTTCAGTAGTGCCGGGTATAATGTCAACCGATTGAGAATGCTTATCCTTGATGATGCAGATCCAATTTTGAAATTGCGTCACGAAATTAAAATTATGCGAATTTCGAATAGCATTGCCAAAACCCAACGCATTATTTTTACAGATGTTCTGAATGAAAGAATCGAAATTCTAGCCGATAAAATGTTGGTAGAACCTTTCGAATTCGATTTTGAAGAAGAGGAAGATGATTTCGAAGAGGAAGGCACAGATGAAGAAAAAGATTTTGAAGAGAGTGAAGAAGATCAAGAAGAAGAATAATCGATATTCAACAATAAACAACAAACAATAGTATGGGATTAATGAAAGTGTTTTCGGGAAGTGAAATTTTAGCAGTTTCCCTAAAGAGTAAAATTGAAGCAATAGGAGTAGAAACCGTTATTCGAGATAACAACCAATCTAATGTGTTTCCAAGTATAGACAACGCAAAGGCAGTCGAATTATTCATTCAGGAAACTGATTTTTCAAAAGCAAATCCCGTAATAGAAGAATTCAGGTTGAGTATATAAAATTTGTATATTTGTTATTCTAAATAATTATTTAAGATGGATATAGCTGCAAGAAAAATGGAATTGGTCGATTGGTTGCTTCATATCAATGATGAAACTAAACTAAAAAAAATTATAGCTCTAAAATCTGTCTTAGATAAAGAAGTTGTAGATCATACTATAAGCGGTTATCCAGTTGATAAAGAGGAATATATTAATATGGTTAAAGAAGCCGATGAACGAATTTCATCAGGAAAATTTACAACTATTGAAGATTTAGAAATTGAAATCGATACTTTAGGAGAACTGGAAAAAGTTTTGCAAAAGTATAAGTTGAACAAATTTGGAGTTCCCGCAGAGCATAAAGATGAATTGGATAAACGTTTAGAAGCTTACAGAAATAATCCTCAAGATTTGTTGGATTGGGATGAAATAAAGAAGGAATGGTAATGAAATACAAGTTGAAATTGTTGCCAATTGTTTATCAAGATTTAAGAAAAGCAAAAAAATGGTATTTAGAAATAAATACAGCATTAGGCGAAGATTTCAAGTTGAAAGTTAACGAAGAGTTAGATTATATAAAACAATATCCAAAGCATTACCAGAAGAAGTACAAGGAATTAAGGCAAGCATTAGTGACAAGATTTCCTTACACGGTTTATTATTTAATTGAAGAAGAATTAAAAATAGTTGTCGTTATTGGAGTTTTGGCTCAAAAGCAAAGTTTTGACAGAATTAAGAAACGATTAAAATAATAGCAAATGACCGCTTCAAAAGAGCGGTTTTTTGATGAAATTATTAAAAAAAACAAAATAATGAAATATAAAATGCTAGTGGTCGATATGGACGACACTTTGTTGACTGATGACCACGAAATATCAAACGAGAATGCAACAATGCTTTTGAAAGCACAGGAAATGGGTGTTTATGTGGTTTTAGCTTCGGGCAGACCAACATCCGCAATGTTAAATTATGCCAAAGAATTGCAATGCGATATCAATAATTCCTTTATGATTTCTTTTAACGGCTCGACAATTACCGACCTAAAAGAAGATAAAGTACTTTTTGAACACTCCTTGACCAAAGAACAAATTCATTCCATTTACGATTTCAGTCAGGAAAACAATACGCACATCATCACGTATTTAGACGGTAAAATCATTAGTGAAAGCAATTCGGAATATATTGATATCGAAAGTACCATCACGGGTTTAGAACTGGTAATTGTTCCGAGTTTTAAAGAGGCGGTAACGACTTCGGCGGTGAAATGTTTGTTACTGGAAGAACCCACTTATCTCAAAACTGTTGAGCCACTATTGAAAGTTGCCATGCCCGATTTGAGTGTTTGTATGTCGAAACCCTTCTTTCTGGAAGCAGCACCATACGGTGTTGACAAAGGAGCTGCTGTTGAAATTTTGGCCAAAAAACTCAATATTCATCCAAGCGAAATCATCGCTGTCGGAAATGCTGGAAACGATTTGACGATGGTTCAATATGCCGGATTGGGCGTTTGGGTTGATAATGTGGATGATGAATTAAGAGAATTTGGTGATGTTATCGTAGCTTCTAATAATGATCACGGTGTTGCTGAAGTGGTGAGGAGATTTATTTTATAGTTTTTTGCCACAGATGCCACGGATTAAACAGATTTACGCTGATTAAGAAATTCCATAAATAACTTAGTTCCGTTTAATCTGCTTCATCTGTGGCTAATTTTTTTGTAATAGAATGGTAAAACATAATTCTAAATTCTTAAAATTGTCTAATCCCTTATTTAAGTTATCTTTGCCACTTTTAAAAAAATAAGAGATTTGACAACTTTTAAAAAGTTGTCAAATCTTCTAATCTCTAATTTCAAACAATGATTACAGTCAACGATATCTCCGTTCATTTTGGCGGAACCACTTTATTTAGCGACATTTCTTTTGCTATCAATGAAAATGACAAAATTGCCCTTATGGGTAAAAATGGAGCTGGAAAATCAACGCTTTTGAAGATTATTGCCGGACAAAGCAAACCTTCAACGGGCAATATTTCGGCGCCAAAAGAAGCGGTAATCGCTTATTTACCGCAACATCTATTGACGACAGATGGCGCAACGGTTATGGAGGAAACTTCCAAAGCATTTGGTGAAATCTTTTCAATGAAAGCCGAAATCGATGAAATCAACGAACAATTAACGGTTCGCACCGATTATGAAAGCGATGCATATATGAAATTAATCGAAAGAGTTTCGGACTTGAGCGAGAAATTCTATGCCATCGAAGAAGTGAATTACGAAGCCGAAGTGGAGAAAATATTGACCGGTTTGGGTTTTGAACGGGAGGATTTCTCTCGTCAAACCTCGGAGTTTTCGGGTGGTTGGAGGATGAGAATCGAATTGGCCAAAATCCTTTTGCAAAAACCCGATTTGATTTTGCTGGATGAACCAACGAACCATATGGACATTGAAAGTATTCAATGGTTGGAGGATTTCTTAATCAATTCGGCCAAAGCTGTTGTGGTGATTTCGCACGATAGGGCTTTTGTCGATAACATTACCAATCGTACCATCGAAGTGACAATGGGACGAATTTATGATTACAAAGCTAAATATTCTCATTATTTGGAATTGCGAAAAGACCGTCGTTTACACCAACAAAAAGCCTACGATGAACAACAAAAATTCATTGCCGATAATCAGGCATTTATTGATAGATTTCGCGGTACTTTTTCTAAAACGGATGCCGTTCAATCGCGTGTAAAAATGTTAGAAAAATTAGCCATTGTAGAGGTTGACGAACTAGATACTTCAGCTTTGAAGTTGAAATTTCCGCCCGCAGCTCGCTCTGGACAATATCCTGTAATTGTAAAAGAAATGTCCAAATCTTATGGGAATCATGTGGTTTTCAAAGATGCCAATATTGTGATTGAAAGAGGACAAAAAGTAGCTTTCGTAGGGAAAAATGGGGAAGGAAAATCAACAATGATCAAAGCCATTATGAAAGAAATAGGCGTTGATAGTGGTTCTGTAGAAATTGGTCATAATTCTCAAATTGGTTATTTTGCACAAAATCAGGCGGCTTTGTTGGATGAAACGGCTACCATTTTTGAAACCATAGATGCTATTGCTGTTGGTGACGTTCGAACACAAATCAAGAATATTTTAGGCGCTTTTATGTTTCACGGAGACGATGTAACCAAAAAAGTGAAAGTACTTTCGGGTGGCGAAAAAACGCGTTTGGCCATGATAAAATTATTATTGGAACCTGTAAATTTATTGATTCTCGATGAGCCTTCGAACCATTTGGATATGAAAACTAAAGACATCATTAAAGACGCTTTGCGTGATTTTGACGGAACTTTAATTCTGGTTTCGCACGACAGAGATTTCCTCGATGGATTGGCTACCAAAGTTTTCGAATTTGGACACAAAAGAGTAAAAGAACATTTTGAAGATATTGCTGGTTTCTTGGCACACAAAAAAATGGAAAACCTGAGGGAGATTGAGAAATAAAAATTACTATATGATTATTAACGCATAAAGGGTTTGTTTACAATGAGATAAACAGTATAAATATAATTTTATGACTAAATATTTTAATTTCACAAATGCTTTTGCAGTAATCGCAATTTTGTTTTTTTTTATCCGCGAAGGGACAATCAGGATTGTTGCCGAAAAAGCCAAACTCCTTTCAAACACTTAACGAAATTTGGGAATTGGAACCAGATACCCAAAAAGGCACTTTTTTACTCTCGAAATACAAGCCAATTTATGTATTGCCATTTAGATATACAATTAAACCAAATGAACTGCCTTATAATTCCGGTACAGAAGTTGTTTCGGATAAATATGTGCATATTGATGATTTAGAAACTAAATTTCAGTTGAGTTTCAAAGTTAAATTGGCACAAGACATCATATTTGGTAAAGGGGATTTGTGGATGGCATATAGCCAAAAATCATTTTGGCAAATTTACAATTCAGAGTTTTCAAGACCTTTTAGAGAAACCAATTATGAACCAGAGGTCATTTTGAATTTCCCGTCAAATTTTAATTTTTTTGGTCTTGATGGTAAAATGTTTGGCGTTTCTTTTAATCATCAATCCAATGGAAGAACACAGACACTTTCCCGAAGTTGGAATAGAATTATTGGTTTTGCCGCTTTTGAAAATAAAAATTGTAGTTTCATTGTAAGGGCTTGGTATGCTTTTCAAATAAATGAAAATCCAGACATAAAGGATTACACAGGAAGGGCAGATGCTACACTTGTTTATCTATTGAACAAAAACATTATTACCATTCACGGGCAACATTCTCTAAGAGCGGGGTCATTAAATCATGGACAAATTCAGGTGGATTGGGGCTTTCCAATAAAAGGAAATCTAAGAGGTCATTTCCAATTTTTTGATGGATATGGAGATACGATGATTGATTATAATTATAAACAAACTGTTTTTGGAATTGGATTTTCTTTTGCTGAATTCTTGTGATAAATTGGTATCTAGACAAAAAACTATCATTAGAATTAATTAATTCAGGTCTCACACGATAGAGATTTCCTGGATGGTTTGGCTACTAAAGTTTTCGAGTTTGGACACAAAAGAGTGAAAGAACATTTCGAGGATATTGCCGGTTTCTTGGCACACAAAAAAATGGAACACTTGAGAGAAATCGAGAAGTAAGCCCCCTAACCCACGAAGGGGAAATAAAAAATGAAAGTCCGATGCTTTTGATAAAGTATCGGACTTTTTTATTGTATTTAGATTACTTTTAAAACGCTTTTTCTTTTGAAATACAAAGCAACGTAAGCGAGAACGGCGCAAATAGAACCAATAACAAGTAAGTTGGAAATGGCTCCAAAAGTTTGTGAAAACGAGCCATCTTCGATAATCAAAATTCGGAAAGCTCTCAAGAAATGGGTAAGCGGAATCACATTAGCAATTCCTTGAACCCAAACCGGCATTTGGCTCAAAGGCCAAGTAAAACCACTCAAAATAAAGCTTGGCGTGGCAATTACCATCAGTATTTCGGTTGCTTTTAATTGTGAGGGAATCAAGATACTGACCAAAATTCCCATAAAGCTGACCACTAGAACAAATATTCCGGCTATGATGGTTAGTGGGAAAAGATTGTCGTATAATGGAATTCTAAACCACAAGGTAAAGAGCCAAAATAATATCCAAAGCCCAAAACTCATTATCATATAAGGAATAATTTTGACCCAAATCAATTTAAACATGGACGGGCATTTTTGGACTAGCTTTTTGAATGTTCCGTGTTCAAATTCCGCTGCAAAAGACAATGCCAATCCCAATAACAATACTTGTTGTAAAACGGCAGCCAAAACTCCAGGCCAAAGGAAATACATATAGTTCGTGCTTCGGTTGTACTTCTTGATGAAGGTTGTTTTGAAGGGTTCATATTGGGAGCCAATCAATTGTTCCGGTGTTCCTAGTTTGCGTAAAGTTTCCATTTGGACGCCTACTTTTAATGTTCCAAGGCAAAGCTGCAGAGCGCTAGAAGCATAATTGGCAGTTAAAACATTGGAAGCATTTACAATTGTGACTACTTCGGGATATTTTTTGGTCAACACCATTTTTTCGAAACCTTTTGGGATAATTACAACACAGGTTGCTTCTTTTTCGATGGCGATTTGGGACAAATTATTTTGGTCGTAAAGTAGCGAAGCGATATTAAGTACTTCGTTGTCTTCAAACATTTGGATGGCTTTTGAACTCATTTCGCTGCGGTCTTCATCGACTACAATTATGGGTAAATCGGTTACTTTTCCTTTACCATAAACATAGCCCAACAAAATTCCGTAGAGCAGTGGCGCTCCGATAAAAAGCAATCGAAGCACTTTGTTTTGCCAAAACATTTTGAATTCCCGGTTGAGAAGTGTAGAGAAATGTCGCATAATTTACAGCTTTAAAGTTACCGTTGCTTTTGTGATTAAATCCTTTGAATCTTGGTTGTTTAATGGAGTAATTTTTATTTCAAACAGGCTTTCCTGCATTTCAAAATCGGGATAAGCGGTTGCGATATTTCCGTAAGCCCCCAACTGCTTTATGGTGGAAACAGTTCCTTTGATGTCTTTCTTGTTGTAGACAACGTGAACGGTCATTTCCTGACCTTTCTTTATTTTATCCAATTGACTTTCCGGAACCGTAAAACGGAAATAGGTACTGTTTGTAATGTATCCATTAAACAAGGTGTATCCGGGCAATGCCAATTCACCAATGTTTAAAGTTATCGTTTCGATGCTCATGTCTTGTGGCGCAATCACGTAACGTTCTTTATCGGCAGTTTCTACTTCTTGCAAAGCACCATAGGCTCTGTCTTGTTGGCCTAGAGCCATAGTTTGTTGTTCGATTCGACCGCCTTTTTTGGCTTCGTCCAATTCGGCTACAACGGCATTGTATTGTGCTTGCGCTCCTTCGTATTTGGCAAAAGCTTCATCGAAAGTTTGTTGGGAAACCAAAGAATCTTTAAGCATATTGTCCAATCTTTGAATCGATTTTTGGGCAAATTGATATTGTTCTTTCAGACCTTGTTTTTTGGCTTCCAGCTGTTTGATTTGATTATCCGTTGCTCCTTTCACAGCCATATTGTATTGTGCTTTTGCCGAAGTTACGGCTCCTTCAGCCTGATTTATTTTGGCGTTGACTTCTGGAATGTCAAGCAGGGCCAATGTATCTCCTTTTTTTACCCAATCGCCTTCTTTCACAAATATTTTTATAATTTTTCCGGGAATCTTGCTAACCACTGAAATTTGTTCGTTTTCTATCTTGCCTTGAATTTGGCCTTTGTTTATGTTTTTTTCACAACCGACAAATAGGAATGTGAGGACTAGTAAAGTGATTATTCTTTTCATTAGAATTAGTTTAATTTTGACAAATGTTGTGCGAGTTCGCCAGTTACTGTAATGGTTTCAATAGCGGACATACGTTGTTCTATTAGTATGTTTATTTTGTTTACGGATGCTTTGTAGGAATCATTTTCGGCTTCTAATCGCTCCGAAATATTTATTAAACCCTCCTTGTATTGTTTTATGGCCAACACTAAGTTATTGTCGGCAATTTTTTCCTGCTGCGTCACGATTTCTATTTTTTGATTGAGAACCGTATAATTTACGTAGTTGTTTTCTAAAAGCAATTCCAATTTTTCTTTGGTATCGTCAATTTGGTTTTGCACTTGTTCGATATTTATTTTGGCTTCGTGAATTTTGTGTTTTCTTTCAAAACCGGTGAATACTTCCCATTTCATTGCGGCTCCAATCATCCAATTGGGGCTGATAGTCATTTCATTTATTTCTAAATTCAATGGTTTGTTTAATCCGGGAATCACGGGAGTTGTGGTATTTGCATCGAAAAGGCTTGAATAGGTCATTCCGCCAAAAGCGCCCAAAGTAGGAAGATAAGTTCCTTTTTCCTTTTTCAACATATATTCGTTTGCGAGTTTGAATGATTCCAATGCTTTTATTTCCTGCTTATTTTCTGGACTCAATTTTTCTTCTGTAATCCTATACGGGAGCAAATCGTGTTTGACATTGTTGATTTCCGAATCAGTATAATCCGTCAGGTAATGAATTTTTCTGTAAACCAATTTTCGTTTTCCTTCCAACTCGATTTTTTTTGAATTTAATTCTAAAGAGGCCAATTTTATTTTATCCCTGTCGTAGGGCACGGCAAGACCTTGTTCGATTGCTTTAGAAACTCTTTTAGTTTCTGTTTGCAATCTTTTGTCGCTGTCATTCAATAGTTTTTCCACCTCATTCAACAAGGTTAATTGGTCAAATGTGTTAATGACTTCCTTGATGATGATGTCTTTTTCGGACTCTTTCAAATACTCCGCACCTTTCGCTTTTTGTTCCAAAGCTTTTGCCCCATTTGGAATTTGCATTCCACTAAACAAAATCGTTTTTGCCATAACGCTGCCATTGAAAATATTGCCATAATTATCAAAAGTTTGTTTTCCTTCGAACAAGGTTAAATTGACCACCGGAACAGTTACAGGACCTGCATCTATGGTTAATTTATTGTCGTAATAGGTATAAAGTCCACTGGCTTCCACAGTAGGAATGTACTTGTTCCAAACACCTTTTTTTTGAAGATTAATTTTTTCAATTTCGAGTTCTTTGTTTTTAATGGAACTATTTTTTTCGATTGCCTTGTTTATGGCTTCGTTCAAGGAAGAAGAAATTATAATTTGGGCATTCCCGTTGGCAAATAACATCAGGGAGATGATGGTTATTACTAAATATTTTTTCATTTTGTTATAGGTTCTAAATTGTCGTAAATCTGCTGGAAAGTTTCTTTCACGATTTTGAAATTTTCAGTATCAATTCCTTTTATGGCATCTTCAAGCGTTTGATTTACAATTTTGATTACTTCTTTTTCGATTATTTTTCCTTTGGGCGTGAGAAAAATTAAATTCAATCGTCTGTCTTTCGCGTCAGGCCGTCGTTCCACTAGACTTTCTTTCTCTAAATTATCAATCAAACGAGTAATTCCCGGCTTGTCCTTGTAGGTTCTGTCTGCTAAGGTTTGCTGTGAACAACCGTCATCCTGCCATAGGACACCCAGAATGGTCCATTGTTCTTTGGTCAATGCGACATTGTTTTTTCTAAAATTATTCAATAATGCTCTGTTAAAAACCGAATGGGTTCTTCCAGACAAAATACCATATAAATTTTCAGGCGTAAAAATAGTTTCCATAACAATAGTTGTTTAAACAACTACAAAGATATAATGATTAATTGAATTGACATTCGTTTTGTTGAAATTTTTATTTAAAATTTTAAATTATTTATTTAAATCACTATTTACTAAATAGTTAATAAAATTTTTAAAATATTTTTTATCAATGAGAATGATTTTTCAAGGAGGAATTTTGTGATATTGACTGTATTACTTTAGTAAATGTTTTATGGAGGATCTTGCTTTCATTCAAAATAGAGAAACAAGCAAGTAAAAGAACTCTTTGAAGACAAAAAAAGAGAGCGATTGAGAAATAGATTTTCAACGATTTCATAAAAGGCAAGTGTTTTATTTCTCTTGCCTTTTTTCTTTTCTCTTTTCTGAGAAATAGTTTAATTCTCTTTTAAACTCTCGACAATTCTCCTTTATGAATTGAATCTAAGCGATGTAAAAATAATAACAATCAATTTGACAATATCACTTGTGAAATTAAAAATTAATTTTACCTTTGCAGTCGCTTACGGGGTGTAGAGTAGCTCGGTTATCGCGTCCCGCAATGCGGGAAGGCCGCAGGGTCTAATCCTTTATTTAATAAATATGTACATAGTTTACATTTTATATAGTAAAAGTTCATTAAAATATTATACAGGTCAAACTGACAATCTTGAAAATAGATTATTCAGGCACAATTCAGGTTTGAGTTTGTCAACAAAGTCAGGTAAGCCATGGGAATTGATTTATCAAATTCAATTTTCAACACGTTCAGAAGCAATGCTTTTAGAACAAAAAATAAAAAAAAGAGGAGCCAAAAGGTATCTTGAAGATATTGGATTCTTTTAAATTCGGGGTGTAGCGTAGCTCGGTTATCGCGTCCCGCAATGCGGGAAGGCCGCAGGGTCTAATCCTTTATTTAATAAATATGTACATAGTTTACATTTTATATAGTAAAAGTTCATTAAAATATTATACAGGTCAAACTGACAATCTTGAAAATAGATTATTCAGGCACAATTCAGGTTTGAGTTTGTCAACAAAGTCAGGTAAGCCATGGGAATTGATTTATCAAATTCAATTTTCAACACGTTCAGAAGCAATGCTTTTAGAACAAAAAATAAAAAAAAGAGGAGCCAAAAGGTATCTTGAAGATATTGGATTCTTTTAAATTCGGGGTGTAGCGTAGCTCGGTTATCGCGCCTGCTTTGGGAGCAGGAGGCCGCAGGTTCGAATCCTGCCACCCCGACCAAAAGTCGAACATTTTTTGTTCGGCTTTTTTTGTTTATAGGATTTCAGGTTATAGCGTCCCGAAAGGACGGGAAGGCCGCAGGTTCTCCCGATAGCCATCGGGACAGCCACCCCGACCAAAAGTCGAACATTTTTTGTTCGGCTTTTTTTGTTTATAGGATTTCAGGTTATAGCGTCCCGAAAGGACGGGAAGACCACAGGTTCTCCCGATAGCCATCGGAACTGCCACCCCGACCAAAAATCGAACATTGATGATTTGAAATGAAAAAAAAACAACAAATCCTTCGATAGAACCAAAAGTCGATAAAAAGAGTATTACAGGAAAATACAAATTCCTGAATATCGTGAAACAAAAGCAAATGACTTTCTAAAAAGCGTATATGCAAAAGTATTGCGGTTTATTGTAATTCCATTTAGGTAAAATTTGTATTTTTATTCTCTAATTAGAGATAAGGCTATGAACAAAACTATTTCCTATACTTCAAATAAAAAGAATTCTCTTAAAATTTTCATATCTGTTTTTATTCTTTGCATCGCCAACTTTGTATTGGGACAAAATATAGTAACTGTAAAAAAAGACAGTATTATAAAGCCAATACCAATGAATGTGGTGATTGAGAATCTTGTTTCAACCAGAATGAAAAATAGTCAAATGATTTTAGAAAACAATCAGACTATACGAAATCAAAATCAAGCTTTTAGTTTAATTAATATCGAAATCCAAAAAGCCAAAAATATTCTGGAACGGGGTTTTGATTACAAGGGATTTACAAAAGAGATCAATTTACTGGTTAAATGGAAAGATTTTGCCGTTGAAGGCATTACCAAAAACAAGAACAAAAGACAAACAACAAGAGACCTGACAACGACTACCTTACTGTTAAACGAATTAGAGAGCAGAACTATTAATCAAATCAACAAAATAAACAAAAACAATAAAGCATTAAGCGACATACAAAAAAGAATCGATTCGTTGGCAACAGACAAAGCACTCTATATATTACCGAGTGATTCTATAGCTAAAAATAATTATTTTCAGCGATTACTTTTCTTAACCAAAGACATTGATTTAACCAACAAGAACCTCAAAAATGCTATTGACAGTATACAAACCTTAGAAATCAAAGGAAACGTATTCAAAAATAATTTAAATTCTGACATTGTAAAAGTCGATTTATTAAGAAAAATAGAAACTGACAATCTTTTTTCAAAAAAAGTCTCCTTTTTTGACACCAAAGATATTGTAGAAAGATCATTTTTAAGTGAACTGAAACACTCCCTGAAAAAAGGATATTTTGTGTTGAGGTTTTACATTCTGAATAATTATTTTTTAATACGATTATTTCTTTTATGCATACTGGGAATTTTTATATATCTGAAAATCTTAAAAAAGAAATACCAAAAAGCGAATATTTACAACGATTTTAAATATTCCATACAAATTTTCAGGCGACCTTTAGCAACAGCAACTCTAATCACTATTTCAATAGGACAACTTTTTATTCCTTCTCCGCCTTTCATATTTATGGCAATTCTTTGGACAATTGCATCAATAGCGATAACTATTATAATAGTAGAAACTCGTTCGAAACCATCTTTGAAAACTTGGTTAATTTATTTGACTCTTATTGTATTAGTAATCATTGACAACCTTATTTTATCACAAACACTATTTGAAACTATAGCTTTAGTTGGCTTGGGCACTGCAGCAACTTCTTTTGGATTGTATCGAATCTATAGTAAGGAAAAAGTATTTAATACACCTACTTTGTGGCTCGTAATTACAATGTTAGTATTCGAAGTTTCAGGTGTGTTCTTTATGCTTTTTGGAAACTACAATTTAAGTAAGATACTCATCTCTGTAGGAATCATAACCATCCTAATTGGCTATTTAATAATCTATACCTTCCAATTAACCAGCGATATAATCAATTTTACCAATCAAATAATAGAATCTGACACCAAAAAACCAATAGACATCGTTGCTCAGGAAAATCATAAAATCACAAAAATCGTATACTTTTCATTTTTTATTAGTTGGATTATTCTAATAAACAGAAATACCTATTCTTTCCAGAACCATATAGAACCTT
>DAORUG010000021.1:21197-29901 GCA_035433125.1 Flavobacterium sp. | reverse complement strand
CCGCGACTTCTTCGCACTTTTACTACAATTCCGCTGGCTTCTAGCGCTTTGATGTAAGCATTGATTGATTCTTCAGACGCTTGTTGAAATTCGCCGTCATCAATCGGATTGTATTCTATCAAATTGACTTTACAAGGAACATATTTGCAAAATTTGACCAAGGCATCTACCGAAGTCTTATTGTCATTTATTCCTTTCCAAACCACGTATTCAAAGGAAATTTTGCTTTTGGTTTTTCTATACCAATATTCTAATGATTCTCTTAAATCTGCCAAAGGAAAACTTTCGCTGAAAGGCATGATTTTAGAACGAATTTCATCAATAGCAGAATGTAAAGAAACAGCTAAATTGAATTTCACTTCATCGTCGGCCATTTTTTTAATCATTTTCGGAATACCAGATGTGGAAACTGTGATTCGTTTTGGCGACATTCCCAAACCTTCGTTTGAAGTTATCATTTCGATGGCTTTCATCACATTGTTATAATTCATAAGCGGTTCGCCCATTCCCATAAAAACAATATTCGACAACGGATGATTGTAATACAAACGACTTTCTTTATCGATGGCTATAACTTGGTCGTAAATTTCGGCTGGCTCGAGGTTTCGCATTCTTTTCAATCGTGCCGTGGCGCAAAAATTACAATCCAAACTGCAACCCACTTGACTTGAAACACAAGCCGTTGTTCGGGTATTGGTTGGGATTAAAACACTTTCTACCACTAAACCATCGTGCAAACGAACCGCATTTTTTACTGTTCCGTCTTCACTTCGCTGCATTGTATCAACTTTAATATGATTGATAACAAAGTTGTTTTCGAGCATCGTTCTAGTCGCTTTTGCCACATTGGTCATATCGTCAAAACTGTGTGCGCCTTTGCTCCACAGCCATTCATAGACTTGGTTTCCGCGAAAAGCTTTATCGCCATTGGCAACAAAAAAATCGCGTAATTCTTCTTTAGATAAGGCTCGAATGTCTTTTTTCTCCAACATCGTGCAAAGTTAATTACAATTTTTAATTATATTGAATTTTTCTAACCCTCAAAATTATATTTTGTAACTTTGTTTTTGTAAAATGAAAAGGTATGGGACTTCCAGAATTGAAACAGAAAATTCAAATGCAAATCGAAAATGCCGACGAACGTTTATTGCGCATCGTTTCCTCGGTTTTTGATAATTATTTGAATGAAGATGCATCTGATAATACTATCCAAAATTCGATGACATTATCAGAAAAAACAGCGATAGACGAAGCACTCATTCAAGTTGCTAACAAGCAAACTATTTCCCACGATGTAGTAATGGAAGAAACCCAAAAAAGGTATCCCAAATATTTCAAAAAATGAAAATTGAATGGACTTTAGCGTCCAAAAATGATTATTGGAAAAATATTGAATATCTTGAAAACCATTGGTCTGAAAAAGAAGTCTTGAATTTTATCAATAAAATCGATTTTTCTCTAAATTTATTAGCAAAAGAGACTGTGCTTTTTGTTAAATCTGATTATCCTAATGTTTATAAAATGGTAGTTATAAAGCAAATTACCATTTATTATTCCATTGAAAACGAAACCATTTATTTATTGCGATTTTGGAACAACTACCAAGATTTGAGTAATTTTAAATTAAAATAATGCACTTCATTTCCCAAGAACTAGAAAATTATATCGAGCAACATTCTGAAAAAGAACCCGAATTGTTGGCGGCTTTGAACAAAGAAACTTATCAGAAAGTTTTGTTGCCACGAATGCTCAGCGGTCATTTTCAAGGACGCGTTTTGAGTATGTTGTCTAAGTTAATTCGTCCTGTAAATATTCTTGAAATCGGGACTTATACGGGTTATTCAGCTTTGTGTTTGTGCGAAGGAATGCAAGAAAACGGTTCGCTTCATACGATTGACATCAAGGAAGAATTGGTCGATTTTCAGCGCAAACATTTTGACAAATCACCTTGGGGAAATCAAATCGTGCAACATCTTGGCGAAGCTTTGGATATCATTCCAACTTTAGATCTAAAATTTGACTTGGTTTTTATTGATGCTGACAAGGAAAATTATATCAATTATTTTGAATTGATTGTTCCAAAAATGAACAAAGGAGGAATTATTCTTTCAGATAATGTGTTGTGGAGTGGAAAAGTTCTGGAACCCTTGAATCCTAAAGATGTCAGTACCAAAATATTATTGGAATACAATCTTTTATTGAAAAACGACCCGAGAGTGGAAACGGTTTTATTGCCCATCCGTGATGGATTGACTGTTAGTCGGGTTTTGTAAATAACTTTAGATTTCTTACTTCCACGCAATAACTTTAAACTGGAAAATTTCTTTTTTGTGCAATTTGATACAATTTGAACATCAACAAACCTACAATTGCACCACATAAATAGCCGCAAAGAATGTCAAGCGGGTAGTGTAATCCCAAGTATATTCGGCTATAAGCGAATATTAACGGCCATAAAAACAGCAACCAAAAGTAGTTGAAATCCTTTTTGAAAATTAGGTATAAAAACGTGGCAACTCCCATTGAACTTGTGGCGTGACCTGAGAAAAAACTAAATGAGGTTCTGGATTGTACTATTCGTATAAAGGTGTTTATTTCGGGATTGTTGCAAGGTCGCAGTCGTTGAAATCCGTTTTTGAATATGTTTGCGATTTGGTCCGTAAAAACCAATAAAATCGTAACGAATAGCATTAAATACAGAGTTTGTTTTGTTCCTAATTTTTTGAAAATAAGATACAACAAGAATAAAAAAAGCGGAATCCAAGAAGTTTGTTTGGTAATTATTAACCAAAATCCATCATACTTTTCTGAACCCAAACCGTTTAAGAAAACAAATAATTCGGTATCAATCGACAGGATTTTTTCCAACATTATTTTTTGCGTTTTATTGGTCCAATGGCGTCTTCAATTTCCTCCTCCTTGTGGGTTTCGTCTGTTGCTAAATCTGCTTTGACTTTGTCGCTTTCAATTGTAGATGAAGGTAAATTTTCTTTTACAGCAGTTGGATTTTCGTCAACAATACTACTTTTGACTTTGTCAATTTCTGACGAAAAATTATCCGAAATTCCTTTTAAAGGATTGGAATCTCCAAGTAAATTGGTTTTGGCACTATTGATTTCAGTCGTGATATTGTTGGTTAAATCGCTCAACATATTTTGGTCGAAACCATTGGCTTCAGCTCCTTTTTGAATTTCGTTTTTGATATCGTTTGTGGCGTTTTTTAATTGCGCCATAGCTTTTCCCATTGTACGCGCCATTTCGGGAACTTTATCAGATCCAAAAAGCATTAAAACGATAAACATTATAAAAATTAATTCGCCTCCACCAATTCCAAACATAATTTATTTTTTAAGTTGCAAAGTTACAAAGATGTACAGTTACAAAATAGTGTAATTTAAATTTAATTAACATTAATCGAATTTCGATTTTACTTCTGCCTTTGGCCAAGTATTATTGGTTATATCAATATCGGCAGTTTCTTGCTTTGGATCAATCTGAATTGTTTTAATTGCTTTCTCGGTTGTGAAAACTCTTTTAGCAGTATCATTGTTCTTTCTCCAAATTTGTGCTGGAAATTTAAAATTTTCTTTGGTATTATCATCATAAGTTATCTCTACGATGATCGGCATTAGCATTCCTCCGGGTTTGTTGAACTCTACTTCGTAAAAGTATTTAGGAGTCTTCATGGTTGCTTTTTCTTCGGCCGAAAAATTTTGAGCAACATATTCCGAAAGTAATTTTACCGAATCCAATTGGAAAGCTTGTTTCTTACCAGAATTTAAATCTGAATTATTCTCTGAAATCAAATACAAGTAAGGTCCATTTTCTTTGCCAAAACGTCTTTTGTTGATGGTTACATCTTTCAATTCATTTGGTGCATTCTCCGTAACATAGTATTGTTTTACCTCTTTAATGCCAATATCAACATAGTCTGTAGTGTAAAACCAGCCTCTGAAAAACCAATCTAAATCTACTGCCGATGCGTCTTCCATAGTTCTAAAAAAATCCTCGGGTGTAGGATGCTTGAATTTCCAACGATTTGCATATACTTTGAAAGCATAATCAAATAATTCTCTTCCCATAATGGTTTCTCTCAAAATATTTAGACCTGTTGCTGGCTTTGCATAGGCATTGTTTCCAAAATCGATAAGGCTCTCTGAATTAGACATAATTGGTTCTAAGAATTTTTTATCAGAACTCATGTAAGGAACAATGCTTTTTGGAGAACCACGCCTAGAAGGAAAGTTCGTTCCCAACTCTTGTTGAGCCATAAATTGCATAAAAGTATTGAGACCTTCGTCCATCCAAGACCATTGTCGCTCATCAGAATTGACTATCATTGGAAAAAAATTATGTCCAACTTCGTGAATTATTACTCCTATCATTCCGTTTTTGATTTGTGTACTCGTTACACCATTTTCGTCAGGTCGGCCAAAATTCCAACAAATCATTGGGTATTCCATGCCTTGATCTTCAGCCGAAACCGAAACTGCTTTGGGATAAGGATAATCAAAAGTATGAGCGGAATAACTTTTTAAAGTATGTGCTACGGTTATTGTTGAAGTTTCTCCCCAAAGTGGATTGGCCTCTTTTGGATAAACCGATTCTGCCATTACTATTTTTCCATTCAATTGTACTGCCATTGCATCGTATATGAACTTTCTGGAAGTTGCAATTCCAAAATCTCTAACATTTTTGGCGCTGAATTTCCAAGTTTTTTTCTTGTCAGAAAATCCTTTTTCAGCAATTTCTGCTTCCGCTTGTGTGACAATAACAATGGGTTTGTCAAATGTTTTTTGAGCTAATTCATATCGTTTTACTTGGGCGGCAGTGAACACTTCGTTTCTATTCATCAATTCACCGGTTGCATTCAAAACATGGTCAGCAGGAACTGTAATATTCACATCAAAATTTCCAAAAGGGAGTGTAAATTCTCCACTTCCCCAAAATTGCATATTTTGCCAGCCTTCAACATCGTTATACACCGCCATTCTGGGATAAAACTGAGCGATTATGTAGAGTTTATTCCCGTCTTTTTCGAATAATTCATAACCAGATCTGCCTCCGTCTTGTCTGTAATTATTGATGTTGTACCACCATTTGATAGAAAAAGAAATTTTTTCTCCTGATTCCATAGGAGTTGGCAAATCGATGCGCATCATTGTTTGATTTATCGTATAAGGAAGTGCATTTCCTTTGGAATCTTTGATGTATTCAATAGTAAAACCGCGTTCCAATCCTTGTTTTAAAAATTTATTGGCAAAATTATTAGGAGTAAATACTTCTTCCGTCCTTTGGTTTTCTGCTAAAGGGGATTGCGAATTTTTTGCAGCTTGGTTTTGGTCTAATTGTACCCATAAATACTCTAAAGTATCAGGCGAATTGTTGTAATAGGTGATGGTTTCTGAGCCACTTAATTTTGAATTTTTATCATCCAATTCAATGTCAATTTTATAATCGGCCTGTTGCTGATAATAAGCTGGACCTGGCGCGCCTGATGCTGTTCGAAACATATTAGGTGTTGCCAATATATCATACATTTGACTGAATTTATTGGTGTCATTTCTTTCAGATTCTTTTGTTGATTTTTGTTCAGGAATGTTTTGTGACCAAGCAAGAATTGGGGAAATAAATAGTAGTATAATGGTATTTTTCATAGAAAGAAAGTTCTTCGCAATTTGATACATAATTATTGATTGGAAATTAATATTTTAATGATTTGGAAGTTGTTGAATTGGTTAAAAGAAAACTTTTTTTCACACCCAAAACAGTAACATTAATCATGTTTTGTTGATCGGAAAAATATTCAATTAAAACGGAGTTGTATATTTCGAGATTATTGATTTTGGAAATATTTTTAATGTTCCAATAGCAAACAAGTTCTTCGCCATCTATTTCTTTACTCAAAAAATTCAAAGGTTTAACTTGTCCGTTTACTTTTATTGTAAAGCAACCGGATAAATATTCTTCTAATAACAATTCATCAGAACTATTATTTTCGTTTTCGACAGAAATTTTCTTTTTGTGTTTTTTTTCAAGCGCTTTGTTCAAATCGTCGATGTGTATTCGAGAAGTAATTTGAAGCATTTTCTTATCCGAAGCATAATTTATTTGATACAAAGCCATATGAAATTTATGAACAGTAGATGCTGTTAATGTAAATAAAAGTACTGTTAATAAAATAGATATAATTTGTTTTTTCATTTTTCAAAAGTAGTAAAACTTATGAGTTTATCTTTTTTTAGAATAAAAAAATAGTTCGTTTTTTGGTTTATTTTTTATCATTAATAATTTCGTTGTATTTTACTGCCAAAGGAGCTATCAAAAATTCTATTTTAGTTTTATTTTTGGACTTTAATGCTTCTGAAATTCTGCCATCTTCCACACAGTAATACTGAAATCCTTTTATGTAATCAGCAGGAATTTTTAGTTTTTTTGTAAAATAAGTGTCGTCAAAAAGCGAACTGAAGAGTGCTAATAAATGCTGTTTATTTTCTGCTTCTATTGATTTTTTTAACATTGCAGTTCGGCCATTTATGGCATTTAAAATAGGGTCAACAGCCAATGAACCTCCCAAAAGTCCTAATAAATGAATAGGTTTAAAATCCCCAGCCGTGTATAGTTTTTTCTCCATTTGAGTTCGTTGTATGATTCCTTTTGGAGAAATTCCCAACGCAACTGCATTTATTTCAGAATGTTTGTTGACGATTACTTCTTCGAGTTCGGTTATTTTAGCAATCATTTTTATGATTAAAACGTCTGATTTCAAATCTTCTTCTTCGATTTGCCTGCGATGATATTCTAAATTCACCGAAGTAAAAACTAATAAATCATCGGCTTTCGCGAAAATGAAAAATTCTCCATTACTATCGCTAATAGTACTTTTTTCATTCACCAAATTAATAATAGTAACTCCAACTATATTGCGTGATTCGACAATTATTTTTCCGTGAATTATTTTCTCGCCAACTGTTTGGCCAAAAGAGATTTGGCACAATAAAAACAAAAAGAGGTTTAAAGTATTATTCGTTTTCACCAGCAATAATTTTTATGTATTTTGTTGCCAATTCGCCCATTAAAAACTCGGCTGTTATTTTGTTTTTGGTTTTTAATATTGTTGTAAACTTATCGTTTTCAACGGCGTAGTATTTAAAACCTTTTACATATTCCAAAGGTATTTTTAAAATGGTTACAAAATGATTTTGGTCAAACATATTGTCTAGGAGTTGCATATAAGACCATTTTTTTTCTGCTTCAAGCTCTTTTTTGAGCATGGCAGTTCTACCGGACATTAAATTTAAAATAGCATCACCGGTTGTGGATTTGGCAGTGTATAATTTTCTTTCGGCCTGAGTTAAATGTTTAATGCCGCTTTGTGAAATTCCAAGAGCAACGGCATTAATGTTGTCATATCTTTTTATTACTACTTCCTTTAATGCAGTAATGTTGGCTTCCATTTTTACAAGAAATAATTCTTCTTGAAAATGGTTTGGCTCCAAGACAACCCGATTTTCTTTGAGCTGAATTGCCGAAAATAAAAGAGTATCTCCTGGTGTTGCAGTTATCGAAAAATAACCATCTTTTTCGGTTATTGTTGATTTTTCAGTTTTCAGATTAATGACATAAACTCCTTCAAGATCCATACTATTGGCGTTGATTTTACCATTTAATACAATTCTAGGAGGTTCTTGAGCCAAAATCGTGTTGGCAATCAAAACAAAAAACACACAGATGCCTAATTTCATTAATGGGTTAATCAATTATTTAATGTTGTAAAATTATCTCATTGTCTTCCAAATTAAATATTAAGGACTTGGTAAGAATATGTTAATTAAAATTTTAGAATTGTCACATTAAAAGCACGATTTCATATCTTTAACCCAAACTTTTTTTTAAAAAAAATCAATGAAAAATATAATTATAGCAAGCACATCAACGCTTCACGGAGGTGATTATTTAGACTATTTGCTACCTGAATTAAAATTGCATTTCCAAGATTGCAAAACGATTTTGTTTATTCCTTTTGCGAGACCAAGTGGTATTTCGCACGAAGAATATACTGCTATGGTGGCTTCGGCTTTCGCCAAAATAGGAAAGGAAGTGAAAGGAATTCATGAATTTGATGATTATTCTAACGCAATCAAAAACGCCGAAGGGATTTTTACAGGTGGTGGGAATACTTTTTTATTGGTTGCTCAATTGTATAAAACGGATTGTATGATTGCTCTTGCCGAAGCTGTCAAAAACGGAACACCCTATCTGGGAACAAGTGCAGGAAGTAATATTTGTGGACTATCAATGCAAACAACCAATGATATGCCTATTGTTTATCCGCCAAGTTTTAAAACACTTGGGTTGATTCCATTTAATTTAAATCCTCATTATTTGGATGCCGATTTACAATCCAAACATATGGGCGAAACGCGAGAAACGAGAATAAATGAGTTTCATTCATTTAATTCTATTCCAGTTTTAGGACTTCGAGAAGGAAGTTGGTTGGATGTAAAAGGCGATAAAATAATTTTAAAAGGAAATTTGACGGCCAGACTTTTTAGACAAAACCAAATTCCAGAAGAGATTGCCGGTGGTTCTGACCTGAGTTTATTGAAATAAAAAACCCCAAACTTTCGTTTGAGGTTTTTAGAGCGAAAGACGAGGCTCGAACTCGCGACAACCAGCTTGGAAGGCTGGAGCTCTACCAACT
>DAORUG010000021.1:0-21097 GCA_035433125.1 Flavobacterium sp. | reverse complement strand
CTCGAACTCGCGACAACCAGCTTGGAAGGCTGGAGCTCTACCAACTGAGCTACTTTCGCATTACAACGGTGCAAATATAAATAATAAGTTGGCTTCTTTGCAAGTTTTTTTTTGAAATTCTTATAAAAAGGGTTTATTTTTTTATAACCGTTTTAAAACTAAATCATTATAAAAGCATTATTTTTATATCTTAACGTCATTCCTAAATAAACAAATGATTAGAGATACTTATTTCTTAGACAATTCAAATTTTCGAACGATAAAACCTTTTGTAAAACCCAAGCAGAGAAACAATTTAATTTTAAAAATATATAATAATGAATAAAATTCTAATTTTTCTATTGGTTTTTATTTTTTTCAGCTGCGGAAAAGAATCGAAAAAAAAGCAGGTAACTCCTGTTCCTGTTTCAATTCCTATGATTCAACCTGAAGGGAAATCGGTTGCGATTGATACTGTTTTGTTAAATTCCTATGGCAGTAAAATTCTTAAAGAGTTTTATTTGTCCTCCGGATTCAAATCGGTTTGGCAATCCAATAAAGACCGGAAAATTATCTTGAAACAACTTTTGAATTCTGAGGAAGAAGGACTGAATCCAGATGACTATTATGTACATAAATTGCAGAAATTCGAAAAAAAATATGCTTCCTTAGATGATAAAAATCGAGGAAACTATGACATTTTGCTAACGCGTAGTCTTCAAAAATACATTTCGCATTTGAGCAATGGGCAATTGAATCCTAGAAATTTTTATAAAGATTGGGATTTGAAGGAAAATGTACTTGACATCAATCAAACCATTGTTGTAATGCTAAAAAGAGATTCGTTACAGTATAAAATCGAACAATTAAAACCCAATCATATTGTTTATAAAAGCTTGAAAAAGGCACTCAAAATCATTAATTCTTTTCCAAAAGATGATTTTAAAGCGATTGAAATAACCAATAAAATTGTGTTGAATGATACAAATCCATCATTAATTGATATTAAAAAAAGATTGATTTATTGGAAAGAGATGAAACCAAAAGATAGTCTTTCCGGTATTTACGACAGTATAACCAATGAGGCTATGAAAAAATTCCAAATTCGTCATGGTTTAGCAGCTGATGGAGTTATAGGAAAAGGGACAATTGCTGCGCTCAATTTCTCCAAAAGAAAACGAAAAGAGCAAATTCTTGCCAATCTCGAACGTTGGAGATGGTTTCCAAAGGAAATGGGTAATGAATACGTAATTGTGAATATTCCGGATTATAAATTGATTTTAGTCAAAAATAATGACACGATGCGAACTCATAAAGTTATCGTGGGAAGAGATAAAAGGCCAACACCGGTGCTTTCGTCAAGATTAAGTAATGTGATTTTGAATCCTACGTGGACAGTTCCGCCTACAATTTTGAGAGAAGACGTGATTCCTTCTATTTCACGAAATAGAAACTATTTGGCTCAAACCAATATGAAAGTTTATGACAGCAATGGGAATGAAGTGTCTGCCAATAATTGGAAACTTTCAAATGCGAAAGGCTATCGTTATGTGCAAATGCCCGGAACTTTTAATTCCTTAGGGATGGTTAAATTCTCTTTTCCAAATCGATTTTCGATTTATTTGCACGACACCAATCATCGAGATTTTTTTGGGAAACAAAAGCGTTCTTTGAGTTCAGGCTGTGTGCGAGTAGAAAATCCGTTGAAATTGGCCAAATATCTATTGGCCGATGAGGCGAATTGGAATATAGAAAAAATTACCGAAACACTGCAAAACGGAAAAACAAAGGCCATAAAAATAAACAATGAAGTTAGCGTTCATATTTTATATTGGACCGCTTGGAGCGAAAATAACAGTTTGATTTTTAGAGATGATATTTATAATCTTGATGCCGATTTGTATCAAAAATTAAGACGATAAGACAGCTATTTTATCCAAACTTCTTGATGGATGGTAAATAAAAAGGCAAGATTTGTTTTTTATAGTATTGACAATTCCTGAAAGTAATTCTTGTGGAATGGCAGGACAACCTTGACTTCTTCCTAATCTTTTGTTGGATTTAATAAAAGAATTTGACACATAATTTGCCGAGTGCATCACTACGCCTCTTTGTCTAGCATTGTCGTTGACACCTTTTTCTAGACCGTCAAGTTTTAGAGACATTCCGTGTTTTCCTTGGTAAACTTCACCGGTAAGGTAAAAACCCAAACTACTTTTGTAAGAGCTATTGGTATTCGAAAAGCTGTTTGCATATTCTTCGCCAGTATTTCTTCCGTGGGCAACTAGGGAATTGTATAAAATGGTGTTGGTTTCTAAATCGATTACCCAAAGTCTTTTGACATTTGAAGATAAGCTAAAATCCACCAAAGTCAAAATGTCTTTTTGGACTAATCCTCTCTCTTTCAATGAATAAAACCCTTTCAAGGCTGCTGAAAAACTTTCGAGATTGGGAAGCTCAAATTGATTGGAATTCAAGTGGCTATAAATGGTTTCGATGTTGGAATCGGAACTTGGGATTAAAGCACTTGCGATTTCTGGTTTTTTTGGTTTTTCGGGCTCAGTAAAAGTAATCTTACTTGAAAATATAGAAAATATCAAAAAAAATATAGCAGGAAATATCTTATAAATCATTGATAACGTTTAGGTTAGACATTGTACTTGGGGTTGCAAATATACAATAGGATTATATTTTTTAAATAATTTTAAGAAAAAAATATGATTTGGTGTCTGTTTTTGAGTTATTTAGACGTGTTAAAAATTATATTTTGCTTGGTTTTTGTGTTAATTTTACTATTTTTGCTTAACCATTATCCTAATTTATGCCGAAGTATTATTCTTATTTTCTTCTTTTTTTTGTTTTTATAAGTTTTTGCACTTATGGTCAAAAAAAAGTACTTGTGGCAAAATCTACCCTAGGAAATATCACCATTGACGGTAAAATTGAAGAAGAAGCATGGGGAATAGCTCCAATTGCAACTGATTTTATTATGTATGAGCCAGATAATGGAAAACCAATAAGCGAAAGTAAAAAAACAGAAGTCAAAGTTTTGTATGATAATAATGCGGTTTTCATCTCCGCAGTTTTATACGATGATGAACCCCATAAAATTTCAAGAGAATTAACCAATAGAGATGAATTTGGTGTTTCCGACAATTTTTCGGTTTCTATTAACGGAAATAATGATGGACAACAAGATTTTCGATTTTTTGTAAGCGCAGCTGGAGTTCAAATGGATTGTTTGGCTACTGAGGCAAGCGAAGATTTTAATTGGGATGCCATTTGGGATAGCGAAGTAAAAATAACCAATTTTGGTTGGGTTGTCGAAATGAGAATTCCTTATGCTGCACTACGATTTTCGAAAGCAGCCAAACAAACTTGGGGTTTAAATTTTAAAAGAGATATTAAACGCGATGCCCAAGATCAAAGTTACACTTGGAATTTTGTCGACACAAAAATTGGTGCTGTAATTACGCAAGAAGGTGTTTTAGAAGGAATTGAAAACATAAATACACCTACTCGTCTTTTCTTTATTCCCTACACATCCGCTTATTATCAACGAGATGATTATGCTTCGGATAAAACATTAAAAGCTGGATTGGATATTAAATACGGAATTAATGATGCTTTTACACTCGATGCAATTTTAGTTCCTGATTTTG
The DNA here is from genome assembly GCA_035433125.1 of Flavobacterium sp. Classification (GTDB taxonomy): domain Bacteria; phylum Bacteroidota; class Bacteroidia; order Flavobacteriales; family Flavobacteriaceae; genus Flavobacterium. Next base: position 17,456 of record DAORUG010000021.1, on the reverse strand, counting down.
GACAAACAAAATTTGATAATGCCATTCTCAATCTTGAACCCTTCGAACAGCAATTTGACGAAAACAGAAGTTTTTTTACAGAAGCAGCTGATTTGTTTTCCAAAGGAAATTTGTTTTATTCCAGAAGAATTGGAGGTGCGCCAATAACAGAACCAACCTTAAATGAGAATGAAGAAGTTACAGAATATCCTAGTTCTACCGATTTATTAAATGCTGTAAAAGTTTCCGGTCGTACAGAAAAAGGGCTTGGAATTGGGTTTTTGAATGCCGTTACTGAGAAAACCTATGCTACAATACGAGATACTATTTCAGGGGCGACACGAAAAGAAGTTGTCGAGCCGTTGGTCAATTATAATGTTTTGGTTTTAGATCAGCGTTTCAATCAAAATTCGTCGGTTACTTTTGTGAATACAAATACCCTTCGAAACGGAGGTTTTCGTGATGCCAATGTTTCGGCACTGTTATTTGATTTGAATACAAAAGTAAATACCTATAAATTATCAGGGGATTTTAAATACAGTTCCATAACAGGTTTGGACAATTACGATGGTTTCAAAACGCAATTGAGTTTTGCTAAAACAAGCGGAAAATACAGGTATTTATTCTCTGGGAAATACCTATCCGAAAATTATGATATCAATGACTTAGGAATTATTTTTGTTAATAATTACCATTCGGGTTACGGTGAAATGACTTATAGAATTATTAATCCAACCAAAACTTTTAACTCGCTTAAATTCAATCAAAACATAAATTTAGACATACAAAACACCACAGGAAAATTTCAAGAGGCTTGGTATAAGACAGTACTGACAGCAACAACCTTGAAAAATCATTATATAGAAGCTTCGTTTCGAATAAATCCTTTAGATAGATACGATTTCTATGAACCACGTGTTTATGGCAGATATGTTTATATTCCGAAAAGTGTAGTTGGTTATGCCGCATTCTATTCTAATGATAACCGCTCTTTTCATTATGAATTAGAACTGGCAGCCGAAAAATTTGATGAAGAAAAAAGGAATGCCTATTTGGTGTATGGAGGTTTAAAATACAGATTCAGCGATAGATTTTCGTTGTCTTATAACTTTCAATATACTCGAAAAAAGAACGATAGGGGATGGGTCGGTTTTGAAAATGACGATATCATTTTTGCAGAACGCAATCGTGAAATAGTGGATCATTATTTTACGGGAAAATATTCATTAACCAATAAGATGTCCTTAAATCTTATAGCCAGATATTATTGGTCTTATGCCGAAAATCACGAATTTTTAACACTTCAAGACGACGGACATTTAATCTCAAATTCAACTTATTCGGAAAATAAAAATAGGAATTTCAATTCTTGGAATTTTGACTTTTCCTATTCTTGGTGGTTTGCTCCAGGAAGCGAGATCTCAGTTTTGTACCGCAATTATGCTTTAGAAAGCACCAATCTTGTGCAAAAAGACATGCAAACAAACCTAAACAATGTATTTGATACTAACTTGACTTCAATTTTATCAGTTAGTATTCGCTATTATATTGATTATAATTCATTGAAAAGAAAGTAATAAATTTTCTGAGTTCAATTGTAACCAAATACTAATTTGATAGACTAGTATAGAGAATTCTTTATCATTCTATATGTTTTATTTAATCAAGAAAATATTTTTTAAGCAATGGATATAGCATTGAGTGTTGTTTTCAAAAAGTATTTTTTCTTTTTTTTTCTTTTCTTTTTTGCAATTGGATACAGTCAAAAGAAATCTTTGCAAACGAGTATCACTTCAGAAAAAATCACACTAGACGGCAAATTAGAAGAATCTATATGGCAATCTGTTCCTATAGCAACAGATTTCGTCATGTTTCAACCAGACAATGGAAAAAAGGTTGCCGAAAATAAAAAAACCGAAGTGCGTGTTTTGTATGATAATGAAGCTATTTATATTGGTGCATTACTCTATGACAACGAACCCAACAAAATTTTAAAAGAAATCACCAAAAGAGACGAATTTGGCACCGACGATTTTTTTGGTGTTTTTATTAATGGCTTTAATGATGGACAACAAAATTTTCAATTTTTTGTAAATGCGGCTGATAGTCAAGCCGATTGTTTAGCCACAGACAGTAATGGTGAAGATTATTCCTGGGATGCAGTTTGGGAAAGCAAAGCCATTATTACTGATTTTGGTTGGGCTATTGAAATGCGAATTCCTTACGCAGCTTTACGTTTTTCAAGTGAAAAAAAACAAATCTGGGGAATCAACTTTTTTAGGGAAATACGAAGAGACAGAGAAAAATATTCTTGGAATTTTATTGATTCTAAAATAGGAACATTTACCCAACAAAATGGAATTTTAGAAGGTATTGAGAACATTAAAACACCGACTCGACTTTTCTTTTTGCCCTATGCTTCCTTTTATACTTATGCCAATGGAAATCAAAAAACCTATGGTGAAATAAAGGGTGGATTAGATATAAAATACGGAATAAACGATGCTTTTACGCTTGATGCTATGCTAATTCCCGATTTTGGACAAACCAAATACGATGATCGGATTTTGAATTTAACGCCTTTCGAACAACAATTTAACGAAAACAGGGCCTTTTTTACAGAAGGAACCGACTTGTTTAGCAAAGGAAATCTTTTTTATTCGAGAAGAATTGGAGGCCCACCAGTTTATTATCCAAAGACTGAACCAAATGAGGAAGTGATTGAAAGTCCTAATAGTGTCGAATTGTACAACGCCACCAAAATATCGGGCAGAACAAAAGGAGGCTTAGGAATTGGGTATCTAAATGCTGTTACAAAAAAAACATTTGCTACTATTAATAATACAGACACTCAGGAGACTAGGACAGAAGTTGTTGAGCCACTTACCAATTATAATATTATAGTTTTTGACCAGAGGTTTCGCAAAAACTCATCGGTTTCATTTATTAATACTAATGTGACTCGAAATGGTTCTTTTAGAGATGGAAACGTTTCGGCTTTAGTTTGGGATTTAAATACTTCTAAAAACACGTACAATCTTTCAGGAAATTTTGAATACAGTTATGTAAATGATATTGAAGAGGATAAAAAAGGCATCAATACTTCTGTGAATTTTGCGGAAACGAGTGGCAAATACCGTTATAGTTTTGGGACTAATTTGGTGACTAAAGACTTTGATAATAATGATTTAGGAATTATTTTTGAAACCAATTATTATGATTTTTACGGAAATGCAAGCTACCGCATTCTGAATCCAACAAAAATATTTAATTCTTTCAATACCAATATCAATGCGTATTCTCAATTTCAAAAAGAAACAGGAAAATTACAAGGAAATCAGATTAATTTTAATGTTAATTCAACCACAAAAAAGAACCATTATATCGGTTTTGGAATGCAATACAGTCCATTTAATTCTTACGATTTTTATGAGCCTCGAACATCTGGACGTTATAGTATAATACCAACTCGGGTAGAAGGCTGGATGTCAATTTCTACAAATTATAACCACAAATTTGCTTTCGATATTAATCCCTCAGTTGCTTTTGTAAACGAACCCGGAAGGAAATCTTTTGGAATTAGTTTGAGCCCTCGCTATCGTTTTAATGATCGATTAGCATTATATTATAGTTTTGATTTTTTAAAGAAAAATAACAATAAGGGCTATGCCGATAGTTTAGACGAAGACAACAATTCAATCAGCCCGAATACAATTATTTACGCCAATAGAGATGTGGTTTATTACACCAATACTCTAAATGGAAAATATTCTTTGAGTAGCAAAATGAATTTTGACATTTCGGCTCGATATTATTGGTCTTACACTGAAAACAAAAACTTTCTCCAATTGGAAGAAAACGGAAGTCTGAATCCTTATGATAATTATATAGAGAACAAAAATCAAAATCTGATTACCTGGAATTTGGATGTGTCATACAATTGGTGGTTTGCGCCAGGCAGCCAATTAACGCTTTTGTACAGAAGTAATGCAGCAAAATATGACAATTTAATCAATAAAGATTTTGGAAATAATTACACCAGTTTACTCAATAACGAAGATTTAAGTCACGTAATTTCTATTAGTGTAAAATATTTCATCGATTACAATCAAGTGAAAAATATATTCTAAAACTGTAAAAAACTTTAAATAAGCTTTTAGCAATTTAATTTCTTTAAATTTTACAAAATTTTCCTCAAAAACTATGTTTTTTCTACATGGTTTTCGGAGTTTTTTTATTGCATTTATTTTATAAAATAAGCCATTTTACAACAGATTTTTAAGTATTTGTTGCACTTCTTTTTTTTATATATAATAGTAGTTTTGATGTACTTATATTTTTTTGGAAAGCTTTATCTTTGTATAAAAATTTATCAAAATGAGTAAAAAAGTAATCCTTATGATTCTTGATGGTTGGGGAAATTCACCTGATCCTAAAGTATCTGCAATAGACAATGCCAATATTCCTTTCATCAAAAGTTTATATACAAAATATCCTGTTGGACAACTTCGTACCGATGGTTTAAACGTAGGTTTGCCAGAAGGTCAAATGGGAAATTCCGAAGTAGGACATATGAACCTTGGAGCTGGTAGAATTGTCTATCAAGATTTAGCTAAAATTAATTTGGCTGTAGCCAATAATTCAATGGCACAAGAACAAGTATTGGTTGACGCATTTCAATATGCCAAAGACAAAAATGTAAATCTACACCTTCTCGGATTGGTTTCTGATGGTGGCGTGCATTCACATACTTCACATTTACGTGGTTTGATTGATGCAACTCAAGCTTTCGGATTAGAAAAAGTATTCGTCCACGCTTTTACAGATGGTCGTGATGTGGATCCAAAATCGGGAGCAACATACATAAAAGATTTAGAAAATTACATCGCAAAAACTTCTGCAAAAATTGCTTCGGTGGTGGGAAGATATTATGCAATGGATCGTGACAAACGTTGGGAAAGAGTGAAAATCGCTTACGATTTAGTAGTAAACGGAACAGGAACACATTCTAAAGACGTTGTAAAAAGCATCGAAGAAAGTTATGAAAATAACGTAACCGACGAATTTATCAACCCAATTATCGCTGTTGATGAAAACAACCAACCCTTGGCTACAATCAAAGAAGGTGATGTTGTTGTTTTCTTTAACTTCAGAACCGATAGAGGCCGTGAACTGACCGAAACACTTTCGCAAAGAGATTTCCACGAGCAAAACATGCACAAACTCAATTTGTATTATGTTACGTTGACTAATTATGACGAAACCTATGAGAACGTAAAAGTAGTTTACAACAAAGACAACGTTACGGAAACTCTTGGTGAAGTCTTGGAAAAAGCCAATAAAAAACAAATAAGAATCGCCGAAACCGAGAAATATCCTCACGTGACTTTCTTCTTTTCTGGTGGTAGAGAAACACCTTTTGAAGGCGAATCTCGAATCTTGAAAAACTCTCCAAAAGTAGCCACTTACGATTTAAAACCTGAAATGAGTGCTTATGAACTGGCAGATGCTTTGGTTCCAGAATTGAATAAAGGCGAAGTAGATTTTGTTTGCCTGAATTTTGCCAATGGCGATATGGTAGGGCATACCGGAGTGATGAGTGCTGCAATACAAGCTTGTGAAGCCGTTGATAAATGTGTAGAAAAAGTGATTACTGCGGCTTTGGCCAATGATTATACTACATTAATTATCGCCGATCACGGAAACTGCGAAACGATGATTAATCCTGATGGAAGTCCAAATACTGCACACACAACAAATCCAGTTCCAATTATTTTGGTGGACAAAGAATTGAAATCTATAAAAGATGGTGTTTTAGGAGATTTAGCTCCAACCATTTTAGAGCTGATGGAAATTGAAAAACCCGCAGTGATGACTAGGCATTCCCTTTTGTAATAGTTAAAAGTGAGTTTATATAAGGAGTCCCGCAATTTGCGGGACTCTTTTTTTACTTACAATTGGTCAAAGAATAATATTCTCTGTCTATCCATTCCTGATGGTTGGGATGGGCAATTTTAACCATTTCAGCAACACGTTGTCGAAGTGTTTTTCCGTACAAATCGGCAATGCCATTTTCGGTAATAATATATTGAATGTGAGAACGAGTTGTAACCACTCCAGCTCCTTGTTTCAAAAAAGGAACTATTCTACTATCACCATTTTTTGTGATGGAAGGCAAGGCAATAATCGCTTTTCCACCTTCACTTAATGATGCGCCACGAATAAAATCCATTTGACCGCCAACTCCTGAATACATTCTGGCACCAATAGAATCGGCACAAACCTGACCCGTTACATCTACTTCAATAGCAGAATTGATGGCTACCATTTTTGGGTTTTTTCGAATCCTGGCAGTGTCATTCACATAGATTGATTCTTTCATTTCGATAAAAGGATTGTCGTTTACAAAATCATACAATCGCTGTGATCCAATTACAAAAGTGGCTAAAGCTCTTCCTCTGGACACGCCTTTGTAATTGCCGTTGATGACATTACTTTCGATTAAATCAATCACACCATCCGAAAACATTTCGGTGTGTAAGCCTAAATTTTTGTGATTGGTTAATTTGGATAAAGCTGCATTTGGAATCGATCCAATTCCCATTTGCAAAGTGCTTTCATCTTCAATTAAAGAAGCAATATAATTTCCAATTTTATCTTCTAAAGGAGATGATTCTTCCATTGTATGGCTGTAAATGGGCATATCAACTTCGACCATAAAATCAATTTCGGAAATATGAAGAATGCCGTCGCCAAAAGTTCGTGGCATTTGCGGATTGACTTGTGCAATAACTGTTTTTGCGCTTTCAATAGCGGCTAAAATAGCCTCGACGGAAACTCCCAGAGAGCAATATCCGTGGCTATCAGGCGGTGAAACATGAATAAAAACCACATCAAGAGGCAATACTTTTTTTCTAAACAAATTAGGTAATTCACTCAAAAAAACTGGAGTGTAAGAACCGTTTCCGGCTGCCAATGTATGTCTCACATTGGAACCTATAAAAAATGAATTCACATGAAAACTATCAGCAAATTTTGGATCAGCATATCGGGCTTCTCCTTCGATGTGTAAGTGACAAATCTCTACACCTCTTAATTCAGAAGCTCTTTCTGTTAGTGCATTTGCCAGAATTGTTGGAGCCGCAGCTGCTGCATGAAGGTAGATTCTGTCGCCTGATTTTACAATTTTTACTGCTTCTTGAGCGCTTATATATTTTTCCATAATTGCTGTATTTGCAACAAATGTATAGAAATATTGAAAATTAGAATATGATAAAACTCATATTCTAAAAACATAAATAAAAGTTAAAATTTCATATTCAATAGTATTACTATTATATTTGCAATTAAATATTTTAAAAATGGAACAACTTTTATCAAATATCAAAATTCAAGTCAACGAAAAACTCTTTGTCAAAGACCCTGAAACCTCGGCTTTAGGCAAAAAAATCATTCAAGAAAGTATTATACTCATTGACGATATTGGTTTTGACGATTTTACTTTTAAAAAATTAGGAGAAAAATTGGGTTCTAATGAGAGTTCTGTTTATCGTTATTTCGAAAACAAGCACAAATTATTAGTGTATTTATCTTCTTGGTATTGGAGTTGGATGGAATATCGATTGGTATTTGCCACTTCGAATTATGCTAATCCTTTAGAGAAATTAAAAAAAGCAATTTCAATTGTTACTGAAACAGTCGAAGACGATCAGAAAACGCTGCACATTAATGAATCTATTTTGAATAAAATTATTATTGCAGAGTTTACAAAAACCTTTCATACCAAAGAAGTAGATCAAGAAAATAAAGAAGGTTTTTATTATATTTACATAAGGGTAATCAATAGATTGACAGCCATAATCTCGGAAGTAAATCCAGATTATTTGTATCCAAAAAGTTTAGCATCCAGCATTGTTGAAGGGGCAATGCATCAGCATTTCTTGAAAGATCATATGCAGTCTATTACAGACTGTAATGAAACCACAAGTCCAACCCATTTTTACTTTGACTTAATTGAAAAACTACTTAAATAATTAAAAAATGACTTCTTTAAAACGACTAATAAAGCTTTTGGAATTAGACAAAAAAGACGTATTTCAAATCTTTTTTTATGCCATTTTTGCTGGAATTGTGAGTTTGTCTTTGCCTTTGGGAATACAAGCCATTGTAAATTTTATTCAATCGGGTAGAGTAAGTGCTTCTTGGATTGTATTGGTAATCCTTGTGGTTATTGGGGTTGCACTTGTTGGGATATTATCTTTGATGCAATTGCGTATTACTGAAAACTTGCAACAAAAAATGTTTGTTCGTTCGTCATTTGAATTTGCTTCTCGTTTGCCTAAAATTGAATTTAAAGAGATGTACGGACATTATCCGCCGGAATTGACCAATCGTTTTTTTGATACTTTAACAATCCAAAAAGGAACTTCAAAATTGTTGGTAGATTTTTCGGCAGCCATTTTACAAATTGTTTTTGGAGTCGTTTTATTATCCCTTTATCATCCTTTTTTCATTGTGTTTGGTTTATTGTTGTTATTGCTTTTGTATGTCATTTTTAAATTCTCCTATTATAAAGGAACGGAAACTAACTTGAAAACCTCGAAGAACAAATACAAAACAGCAGGTTGGTTACAAGAAATTGCCCGTAACAATTTCAGTTTTAGAAACGAACTCAACTATGATTTTGCATTAGAAAAAAACAACTCAATTATAAAGCAATATTTGTATAGTCGCGAAAATCATTTTAATGTGATTAAAAGACAATTTAGTCATCTGATTATTTTCAAGGTAATCATTACGGCTAGTTTATTAATTATTGGCGGGTATTTAGTACTGAGTCAGCAAATGAATATTGGTCAATTTGTGGCTTCAGAAATCATTATTTTGTTGGTAATTAATTCTGTTGAGAAAATAATTCTTGGGCTTGAAACCTTCTATGATGTGTTGACTGCGGTAGAGAAAATAGGTCAAGTGACGGATATGGAATTAGAAAAAGAATCGGATATTGAAAACAAAATTTGTTACACCAACATCAGTCTTGAAACGGACAATATGGGTTTTCAGTTTCCTGAAACAAATTTCGGAATTTTAAACAATGTCAATTTAAAAATAGATTCTGGAGAAAAAATCATAATCGATGGCGAAAATGGTTCTGGGAAAACAACTTTAATCAGAGTGCTTTCCGGTTTATTACATCCAACTTCAGGTAATTTTTATATTAATGATGACACTTTTAGAAAAATTGACATCAAACAATATCGTTCCAGAATTGGTAGTATTATTCAAGGTGAAACTCCTTTTGAAGGAACAATTCTCGAAAACATTACTTTCAATGACAAAAGCATTAGTACTGAAGATTTGAAATGGGCTTTGGATGCGGTTCAACTAACGAGTTTTATAAAAACATTGCCTAAAGGATTGGATACTAAAATTTTTCCCGAAGGAAAACAATTGTCATCTTCAAATGCCCAGAAAATCTTGTTGGCGAGAAGTATCATTCACAAACCTAAGATTTTATTTTATGAGGAACCGACAGATAAAATGGATGTAAAAGTGGCCAATGAAATCATCGATTTTATTACCTCCGAAAAAAACAAATGGACGGTAATCGTATCTTCTCAAAATCCGCATTGGCTTACAAAATGTACCCGTGAAATTACAATGCAAAAAGGAACTATTTTATCTGATACTAAAAAATAAGAATATGTTAAATATATCCGACAAAAATTCAATTAATAATGAGGCTCTCGAAAAATATTCGACTGTAAAGAATTTGAGTAACAGACCACATTATAAAATTTTGAATCAAATAATTCTTGCAGTTTCAATATTAGTAATTATTGCCCTTTTCTTGCCTTGGACACAAAATATCTCGGGTTCTGGAGCGGTTACGACTTTAAAACCCAATCAAAGACCACAATCTATTCAATCTGTGATTTCCGGTCGAATAGAAAAATGGTACGTGCAAGAAGGGAATTTTGTGAATAAAGGCGATACCATTCTTTATATCTCGGAAATAAAAGAAGATTATATGGATCCAAATTTGGTAAAAAATACCAAAAATCAGGTGGAAGCCAAAAAACAATCTTTGGAATCTTACGGTTCTAAAGTGTCTACTTTGACTTTGCAAATGCAAGCTATAGAAAGGGAAAAAGGATTGAAACTCAAGCAAGCTGAAAACAAAATCAAACAGGCAAGTTTGAAAATAAAAAGCGATAGTATGGATTTGGTAGCTGTAAAAACACAACTAAAAATTGCCAATACCCAATTCAATCGTTCTTTACAATTAAATAAAGAAGGGTTGAAAGCTTTGTCTGATGTAGAGGAAAAACGTTTAAAACTGCAAGAAGTTGAAGCTAAAATCATCACTCAAGAGAATAAATTTTATACCAGTAAAAATGAATTCATCAATGCTGAAGTAGAAATCAATAGAATTAATGCAGAATATTCCGAGAAGATTTCGAAAGCGCAAAGTGATCAATATACAGCTTTGAGCAATCAATACGATACCGAAGCTCAGGTGAGTAAACTCGAAAATCAGTATGCTAATTATAGCATCCGAAACGGAATGTATTACATCAAAGCACCACAAAGTGGTTACATCAATAGAACTTTACAATCGGGAATTGGAGAAAATATAAAAGAAGGAACACCAATTGCTACTATTATGCCATCGAAATACGATATTGCTGTCGAATCTTTTGTAGATCCAATTGACTTGCCTTTATTAAAAAGAGGAGAAAAAGTGAGAGTGTGGTTTGATGGTTGGCCTACAATCGTATTTTCAGGATGGCCGGATATGTCTTATGGAACATTTGGAGGAGAGATTGTAGCTATTGAAAACTTCATCAGCGAAAACGGAAAATTCAGAATCCTAATTGCTCCAGACAAAAATGAAGCCCCTTGGCCCAAACAATTGAGCATCGGTTCCGGAGCGCAAACCATAGCTTTACTTAACACTGTGCCTGTTTGGTTTGAATTTTGGAGAACACTTAATGGTTTTCCACCAAACTATTATCAAGGAAAAGAAAAACCTGCAAAAGAAAAGAAATAATGAAAAAGTTTTTTTTATTACTAATCGTATTTGGAACGACAGTTTACAGTCAGACTAATGCCGAATCTTCTTTGCCTTCCAATCTCAAAGAGATGAGCTACAACGAATATTTGGGTTTTGTAAAAAAATACCATCCACTGGTCAAAAACGCCAACTTGGAAATTAGTAAGGCACAAGCTAATCTGATGATGGCGCGTGGAGGATTTGACCCAAAACTAGAATTGGATTACAACAAAAAACAGTTTCAGGGAACGGAGTATTATTCGATAATGAACAGCAGTTTCAAAATCCCAACTTGGTATGGAATCGATATCAAAGCGGGTTTTGAAGAAAACGATGGTTATTACCTGAATCCACAAAACAAAACGCCAAGTAATGGTTTGACATCTCTTGGAATTAGTGTTCCTCTGGGGCAAGGATTACTCATTAATCAAAGAATGGCCGATTTGCAAAAGGCAAAAATCCAAGTAAAATTAAGCGAAGCGGAGCAAAAACTAATGGCAATTGCCGTTTTGTATGATGCTTCGGTAGCGTATTTTAATTGGAAAAAAAACTATGAGGAATATTTGTTATATGAAAATTATTTTATCAATGCGCAAAAGAGATACACTGGAATTGAATCTCTAATAAAACAAGGAGACAAACCGGCAATTGATAGTGTCGAAGCTGGAATTGTTGTCAAAAGCAGACAGCTTGCCTTAGAAGATTCTAAATTAAAATTGACAAAAGCAAAACTGGAATTATCCAACTTCTTGTGGTTGGAAAATAATATTCCACTTGAATTGGCCGAGGCTATTATTCCAGAGAAAAAACTAGGTCAAACCATTCAAGAAACATTAAACATTAGCGATTTAGTCAATCAGGATTTTTCAATAATTAAGCATCCAAAAATTGAAGCTTTACAAAGTAAAATCGATTTATTAACTGTCGAGAAACGAATGAAAGCCAATATGCTTTTGCCTAAAATAGATGTGGGCTATTCCTATTTGGCTCAGCCAAACCCAGCAATTCCAAACAATTCTGATAATTACAAAGTGGGTGTTGATTTTTATTTTCCATTATTTTTAAGAAAGGAAAGAGGCAGTTTGAAAATAGCAAAATACAAAATTCAAGAATCCGAATTTACACGTGATTTAGAAAAATTGCAATTGACTAACAAAATAAGTGCTCAAAAAACTGAAATCCAGTCCTTGACCAAACAACAAAAATTAATCAATAATTTGGTGGATGATTACGATAAAATGCTAAAATCGGAAGAACGATTGTTTACTTTGGGCGAGAGTTCGTTATTCCTCATCAATACAAGAGAAAATAATTTGGTCAGTTCCCAACTTTCACAAATTGCTTTAGAAAACCGTTTTTACACCTCAAATTCGGAACTGTACAAAATTATGGCGAATCCAAATTAAATAATTTTTAATGTGTATTTTTGCGGTCTGAAAATTGAATTATGATTATCCAAAAAACAAGAGAGGAAATTGAATTAATGCGCGAAAGTGCCTTAATCGTTTCGAAAACATTAGGAATGATTGCTTCCGAAATCAAGGAAGGAGTTACCACATTATATTTAGACAAGTTAGCAGAAGAATTCATCAGAGATCACGGAGCTGTTCCAAGTTTCCTTGGATTATATGGTTTCCCAAATTCGCTTTGTATGAGCCCAAATGCTCAAGTAGTTCACGGTATTCCGAACAATAAACCATTAGAAAGTGGCGATGTAATTTCAGTCGATTGTGGTGCTTTCAAAAACGGTTTTCACGGAGACCATGCTTATTCTTTCGAAATTGGCGAAGTTGCCGAAGACGTGAAAAAATTATTGCGTGTTACTAAAGAATCTTTATACGTTGGAATCCGCGAATTTAAAGCTGGAAATCGTGTGGAAGATGTTGGGAATGCCATTCAAAAATATACCGAAAGCCACGGATATGGTGTGGTTCGGGAACTTGTAGGACACGGTGTTGGTCAAAAAATGCACGAAGATCCTGAAATGCCCAACTACGGAAAACGTGGTCGTGGTAAACTTTTAATCGAAGGAATGGTTGTTGCCATCGAACCAATGATTAATATGGGAACCAAAAACATCAAACAACACAAAGACGGTTGGACAATCACAACAGCTGACGGAAAACCCTCTGCACACTTTGAGCACGATGTGGCCATCATTGACGGAAAACCAGAATTGCTTTCGACTTTCGCTTATGTGTATCAAGCTTTGGGAATTGTGAGTAAAGAGGAGGATGAGTTTAGAAAAATTCCATTTGTTATTTAGAGATTTTACACGAATTTCACAAATTATCACGAATTCAAAACCTTTAAAAATTTCACAAACAATAAATTAATATGGATGACATTTATTTAAAAGAAGAGTCATATAAAATTATTGGTCTTTGTATGGAGGTTCATAGAATTCTAGGTAAAGGTCATAGTGAAGTAGTTTATAAAGATGCTTTAGAACATGAATTTAAAATCAATTCTATACCTTTTGAAAGAGAGAAAATCTATGAGATAGAATATAAAGAAATTATTCTACCTAGAAAATATGTTGCCGATTTTGTAGTATTTGACGAAATAATATTCGAAGTAAAAGCAATTTCACAATTAACAAATAGTGACATAAAACAAACATTAAATTATTTGGCATCATCCAAAAACAAATTAGGTTTATTGACCAATTTTGGAGAAGACAGCCTAAAATACAAACGAATTATTTTATAAACCAAGTTAGTGAAATTCATTTTAAGCATCAATAATTCGTGCTAATTCGTGAAATTCGTGTCAAATTTTATCCAATGAAATCAGTGTTTAAATTAATCCTCAATACCATTCCTCGTCCAATATTAATTCGCTTGAGTTATGTGGCACGTCCCATCATAGCTTTTTCACTAAAAGGAACTAATTTCACCGATCCAATAGACGGAAAAAGTTTCAAGTCGATGTTGCCTTATGGGTATGAAAAGCAACGCAATAACGTGCTTTCGCCAAGTACACTTTCGCTCGAAAGACACCGTTTGTTGTGGTTATATCTGAACGAACAAACTGATTTTTTCACAGCCCAAAAGAAAGTCCTTCATTTTGCTCCCGAGCAAGCTTTTTATAAATTGTTTCGCAAGCAAAAAAACCTTGATTATACTACAACCGATTTGTTTTCGCCATTGGCGGATGTGAAAGCAGATATTTGCAATTTGCCTTTCGAAGACAATCAATATGACGTCATTCTTTGCAATCACGTATTGGAACACATTCCAGATGATACCAAAGCGATGCAGGAATTGTATCGTGTTTTGAAACCGGGTGGAATGGCGATTCTTCAAATTCCACAAGATTTAAAAAGAGAAGTCACTTTTGCCGACGATTCTATAACCGACCAAAAAGAACGTGCCAAAATCTTTGGTCAATACGATCACGTTCGTATTTACGGTCGCGATTATTTTGACAAACTGCGAAGCATTGGATTTACCGTAATTGAAGAAGATTACACCAATAAAATAGCTCCTGAATTAGTGGAGAAATATTGTTTGGCCAAAGGCGAAATTATCCCTGTTTGCTTTAAATAAATAGAGAAATCTAAAATTATTCCTTTTTTGCATTTTTGTCTCCAAAACAAAAATGCAACTTTTTTTGTCGTACCTTTAATAGCGCAATTGGCGGTGTCAATTGTTAAATTAGTAACCGATGAAAGTAGTAAAACATTCAGGCGATATTGTTGATTTCAACCCAACAAAACTCAAACAATCGCTTTTAAAATCAGGAGCGAGCCAAGTAGTTGTTGAAACTATTTTGCAAACCATTAATAAAGAAATCTACGAAGGCATTTCGACCAAACAAATCTACAAAATGGCTTTTGGTCTATTGAAAAAAGCCTCCAATTCGAATGCAGCAAGATATAATTTAAAAGAAGCCATTAGATTATTAGGACCAGCTGGATTTTTCTTCGAAAAGTATATTGCTCGCCTCTTCGCTTCAGAGCATTACGAAACTAAGACTAATTTGACTTTGCAAGGCAAATGCGTTTCGCATGAAGTTGATGTTTTGATCAAAAAAAACCAAGTAATTTCGATAGTGGAATGTAAATTTCATATGGGAAAAGATATTAATTCAGATGTGAAAGTGCCAATGTATATTTTGTCGCGGTTTAATGATTTGAAAGAAAAAAAACACACCATTTTTTCTGGCAAAGAATCTATTTCAAATTGTTGGATTGTTACCAATAACCGGTTTACATCAGATGCAATTACTTTTGCAAAATGTTCTGGTTTGAGTTTACTGAGTTGGAATTATCCCGAAAATAATAATATAAAAACCAAAAACGACAACAATTATCTTTATCCTATAACCTGTTTGACCACTTTGTCTTTGGCCGAAAAAGATAGATTGTTAGTTCTTGATGTGATTTTAGTAAAAGATTTAAAAAACAATTCTGAATGTTTAGAAAAAATTGGTCTGAGTACCAATCGGATAAAAAACGTCTTGAAAGAAGCTTCTGAATTGTGTGAATATTGTAAGAATTAAAATCTTTTAGATTTAAAATACAGAAATCATGAAAATTAAATTTATTGGTGGAGCAGGAACGGTAACGGGGTCAAAAACATTAATCGAAAGCAAGGGCGTTAGAATTTTGATCGATTGCGGACAATTTCAGGGTATTAAACCTTTGAGAGAACTCAACTGGCAACCTTTGCAAATACTTCCTTCGACTATAGATTTTGTGTTATTGACTCACGGTCATTTGGATCATTGTGGTTGGTTGCCAAGATTGGTAGACCAAGGATTCAAAGGCAAAATTTATTGCACCAGTCCAACCAAAGACATTACCAAACTCATTCTTTTGGATAGTGCAAAAATTCAGGAAGAAGAAGCTGCAAAGGCCAATAAAGAGCACTATTCTAAACACGAAATTGCCGAACCACTTTATGATGTAAAACAAGCCGAAGCTGTTTTTCCTCTTTTTAGAGTGATAAAAACTAACGAAAATATCGCTTTGGATGCTGAAATTTCGGCTGTTTTTACCAATGCTGGACACATTATTGGCGCTTGCAGCATCGAATTGAATTTAGAAGATAAAACATTGGTTTTCTCGGGAGATATTGGTCGTGACAACGATATATTAATGTTTCCGCCAACCAAACCCAAAAAGGGCGATTACATTTTTTTGGAAAGCACTTACGGAAATCGTCTTCATCCCGAAACCGATGCCAAGTCAGAACTAGAAATGTACATCAATAACACCGTTGAAAAAGGCGGAACTATTATTATTCCAAGCTTTGCAGTAGAACGAGCGCAAACCGTAATGTATTTATTGTGGCAACTCAAAACAGAAGGTAAAATTCCTAATATTCCATATATAATTGATACACCAATGGGAATAAAAGTGTTGGATATTTTTGAAAATAATAGAAAATGGCACAAATTACCCCAAGAAGATTATGTGGCAATGTGTCAAATGTTTACCATGAATTCCGATTATCAGGAAACTATCGAAACGATTTATAACAAAGAATCTAAGGTTGTAATTGCGGCTAGTGGAATGATTACTGGTGGTCGCGTTTTGAGTTATTTAGAACGATATATTGGTTTGCCGGAAACTACTGTAATCATCATTGGATATCAAGCCGAAGGAACACGAGGAAGAAAATTATTAGAAGGTGACAAAGAAATTAAAATTTACGGCAAATTTTATGATGTTAAGGCCAATATCCTTGAAATAGAAGCGCTTTCTGCTCACGGCGACCAAAAAGATTTGCTCAATTGGCTTTCTGAATTGGAAAATACTCCAAAAAAAGTATTCTTGGTTCACGGAGAAAACGAAGCATTTGAGGAACTTGGCACAAAAATTAAAGAAAAATATGGTTTTGATTGGGTTGCTCCTATAATGAATCAGGAATTTGAGTTGTAAAGTATAATTCATTTAACATACTTTTTGTTATTTGAGTTCTATAAAATTGTAATTTTGCATTATGAAATTTAAAAAGCACATAAGTTTATTACTTGCTATTTTCCTATTGGTTTCCAATACGGGATTTGCAATTGATGTGCATTATTGCGGAGGAGAAGTAGCTTCGGTTAAGCCTATTTATTGGAAAAATTATGAATCCCTACTAGCAACTGAAAAAAGTTGTTGCGCTCCTGAAGCTTCTAGTCTAGTTGAAAAAAAAGAAAGTTGTTGCAAGGACAAAGTAATTCATTTTGAGAAAAAACAAGAAAATGTAATTATAAAATCCTTCACTTTTCAATCCGATTTTATATTCCTTATTGAAGAATGGAATCCTATCATTTTTACTGAATTTTCAAACTTCGAAGACAGTCGCATTATATCCTATTATTGTGATGCTAATGCGCCGCCACTTTTCAAATTATATCATCAATACATTTTCTACGCCTGATTTTAATGTTTTTATAAAATCTATCCATTTTTTCGGGTAGAAAT
>DAORUG010000020.1:0-30032 GCA_035433125.1 Flavobacterium sp. | reverse complement strand
ATGTACTTTCATTTGTGCCAAAGGGAACCATTCCCAACAACATTCAATTGCCTCCTCAATTTGATTTGTCGGGAAAATTTAAAGGTTCAGTTCAGAATTTCAAGACCAATTTAGCTTTAAACAGCAGTTTCGGAAATACCAAAATCGATGGTTTGTATGACCAGCGCATTAAAAATCAAGAAAAATACGATGCGACTGTTTCCTTGCTCGATTTTGATTTAGGCAACTTAATCAAAAATGATTCTTTGGGAAAAGTGACGCTCAAAGCGAAGGTAAAAGGCAAAGGATTAGACCCAAAAACAGCGCAGGCGGAACTGGATGGAATTGTTCAAAAAGCAGTTTTCAATAAATATACGTATCGCGATTTATCCTTAAAAGGAAATATCAAAAACGGATTATTTGATGTAAAATCAGGAATGAATGACCCGAATTTACACTTTGATTTGGTTGCCAACGGAAATGCGAAAGACAAATATCCATCGTTGAAACTAAAATTGAACCTTGATATTGCCGACCTTCAAAAACTAAATCTTCACGCAGGTCCTATGAAAATTCGTGGAAATGTGGATGCGGATATTGCCAATAGTAATCCTGATTATTTGAATGGGGAAGTTTTCCTTTCGAACGTCCAGATTTTGCAGGAAGCCGAACTAATTGTGTTGGATTCTATCAAAATTTTGGCTTTTGCCAATAACGAAAAAAACAACATCAAGATAAATTCCCAATTCCTGAAAGCAGAAGTTGACGGTAAATACAAGTTGACCACATTGGCCGCAGCCGTAAAAAAATCATTGTCAAAATACATTGATTTGGGACAACCAAAAACCAATTTAAAATCAGATGAACAACGATTGACTTTTAAATTGTCTGTTGATAACGATCCCGTTATTTTTAAAATCTTCCCAAAACTGACAGGTTTGGAACCCATTAACATCACCGGAAAATACAATAATGTCGTCGATTCATTGGAAGTAAAAGGAACAATTCCGAGAATTGTGTATGACAACAATACCATTGCCGACGGGAAAATAAATATTGAAAACAAAGGAAATGCTTTGGAATATCAAGTTTCTGTGGCAACAATTGAAAGCGGAGAAATTAAAATTCCGTTTACGAGTTTGTCAGGGAAAATTGAAAATAATATCATTTCGTATGCATTGGAAGTAAAAGATGCGGGCAAGAAACAACAGTATTTTATTACCGGCGAATTGCTTCGGGATAAGGCTAAAAACACACTAAAAATTGACCCTTCAAATTTTGTTCTCAATTATGACAAATGGAATATCAATGCCGAAAATGCCATTGAATTTGGAGAGAAACGACTTTATGTGAATAAATTTTATTTGGATCATTCCGGAAACGACCTTAAAATCCAGTCGCAAGGAAATCAGGATAATGCGCCACTTAAAATTGATTTTATAAATTTCAAGATTGAGACGATTTTGAATATGGTCAAAAAAGACAAATTGCTGATGCAAGGTTTGATAAACGGTTCTGCTTTAGTGGAAAACGTGATGACAAATCCAACTTTTACCTCGGATTTAAAAATTGACAAATTTGCATTTAAAGGCGAACTGGTTGGCGACATTGCTATAAAAGTAGACAACAAAACCAATAATGTATTAGCGGCAAATGTTAGGCTTAGCGGAGAAGATAATGATGCTACTCTGGCTGGAACTTATAAAATTAACGACGGTAATTTTGACCTAGATTTAGACCTTAGAAAATTAAACATCAAAAGCATTCAAGGCTTTAGTATGGATCACATCAAAGATGGAACGGGTTATTTGTCCGGGAATTTTAAGATTACGGGAAATACCGATGCACCAAAATTAAATGGAGAATTAAACTTTAATGATGCCGGTTTCAGAACCACAAAACTCAATTCCTATTTTAAAATCCCTAATGAAAAAATTAAGTTCCAGAATGAAGAAATCGCTTTTTACAAATTTATTTTATATGATGAAAACGACTATGAATTATCTGTAAACGGAACAATCAAATCGGCCGATTTTAGGAATTTTGATTTTGGATTAACCCTTGTTGCCAATGATTTTAGGGCAATTCATTCGAAAGCTGCAGACAATGATTTATTTTATGGCGATTTAGTTTTGGACACAAAATTGAACATACAAGGAACTATTGACAATCCAATTGTTGGTGGAACTATTAAAATAAAAGAGGACACCAAATTCACCATTGTTTTACCGCAAACGGATCCTTCCATTGCCGACAGGGAAGGAATTGTCGAGTTTGTAAATGAAGACGATTTTTACCTCAAACAAACGGCTTCGATGGAGAAAAAACTCAATCAATCCAACTTAATCGGGATGGATGTGAGTGTTGCCATTTCGGTCGATAAAGAAGCAGAACTTACATTGGTTATCGACAAAGGAAATGGAGATTACCTGAAACTTAAAGGCGAGGCAGAACTTACTGGCGGAATTGACCCTTCGGGAAAAACGACTTTGACGGGTAAATATGAATTTTCGGAAGGTGCTTATGAGATGAATTTTAATATGATTCGACGAAAATTCGACATCCAAAGAGGAAGTAATATTGTCTGGAATGGTGAGCCCACAATGGCCACTTTAAACATTAAAGCGATTTATAAAGTAAATGCCGCTCCGATAGATTTACTTGGAAATCAGTTGGGAAATGTAAGTCCAACCGTTAAAAATACCTACAAACAGAAAATTCCGTTTCAAACGATTTTGAAAATGGATGGCGAATTAATGAAACCCGAAATCACGTTTGACATCATTCTGCCTGATGGAAATTATGGCGTTTCATCGGATATTGTATCGGCTTCCCAAACCAAATTGGAACAGTTGCGACAAGAACCCGCTGAATTGAACAAACAGGTTTTTGCCCTTTTATTGTTGAATCGTTTTGTTGGCGAAAACCCTTTTGCCAGCGAAAGCGGTGGAACCAATGCCGAATCCTTGGCCAGACAAAGTGTGAGCAAAATACTTTCGCAGCAATTGAATAATCTTGCCGGAGATTTAATTACGGGAGTCCAGTTGGAATTTGATTTGCAATCGACCGAAGATTATACTTCTGGAACTATGCAAAACCGAACCGATTTGAACGTGGGTGTTTCTAAAAAACTATTTGATGACCGAATAAAAGTTACCGTGGGAAGCAGTTTTGGCGTGGAAGGACAAGAACGCGCCAACGAAGATTTGACCAATATTGCCGGCGATGTTGCACTAGATTATCAACTCACAAAAGACGGACGTTATATGGTTCGCGCCTATCGAAAAAACGAATATCAGGTGGCTATTGCCGGACAGGTTGTAGAGACAGGACTTGCCTTTATTGTCACAATGAGTTACAATAAATTCCGGGAATTGTATCATCGTAGTGCTGAAGATAAAGCAATGATGGAGAAAGAAAAGATGCTCAAGGAAAAAGCAAAGCTTAAAAAGAAACAAGCAAAAGATAACAAACTATGAAAACTAAATATATAAAATATTTTATAGCGCTATCCTTGTTTTTTGCCTTTGGATGCAGCAACACCAAATATTTACCCGAAGGCGATTTATTGTTTACAGGAAGTTCCGTAAAAGTGAAAGATTCCGTTATCAAAAAGAAAGACCGAAAAGCATTGGAAAACGAATTGGAAGCCTTGTTGCGTCCAAAACCCACCAAACAAATACTGGGATTACGCCCTAAACTATTGATTTATAATTTGGCTGGCAAGCCTAAAAGCGAAAAAGGAATACGTCATTGGTTGAGAACCAAAGTTGGTGAAGCGCCAGTGCTTTTCAGCAAAGTAGATTTAGATTATAATGTGGCTGTCTTGAGAAATTACACCGAAAATCGGGGTTATTTCAAAACCCGTGTCAGTGCCGATTCGACTGCCAAAAACAAGAGAGCAACAGCAGAATATACTGTTTGGCCCAAAAGACAATACAAAATAAAAAGTGTACAATTTCCAGCAGACTCATCAGATTTAGGAAAAGAAATTGCCAAAACAAGTCGCCGATCATTGCTTAAAGAAGGCAATCCGTATGATTTGGAAATTATAAAACTCGAAAGAGAACGCATCGATGCTAGACTCAAGGAAAAAGGATATTACTATTTTAATCCCGATTATATTTTGGCTCAAGTGGATAGCACCAAAGGAGATTATGAGGTCAATATCAAATTAAAAATTAAAGATGAAACGCCTGATAAAGCCACAATTGCCTACAAAATAAATAAGATTGTGGTCTATCCCAATTTTTCGATTTCGAAAGACAACGTTATATATAAAAAAGAGGATATCGTACAGTACAAAGATTTCACGATTATTGACTCGGCAAATACTTTTAAACCGAGAGTGTTTGACAGAGCTTTGAATTTTAAAAAAGGAGATTTATACAACCGAAAAAATCATAATCTTTCCTTGAATCGTTTTGTAAATCTGGGAACTTTTAACTTCGTGAAAAATGAATTCAAGGTTTCAGACAGTTTAAAAAACACTTTGGATGCCTATTATTATTTGACGCTTTTGCCTAAAAAGTTTATTCGTGTCGAAGTTTTGGGCAAAACCAATTCGGCCAGTTATACAGGAACAGAAGTTAATGTAAACTGGAATAACCGAAACGTATTTCGAGGGGCAGAATTACTGACGGTTTCCGTATTTGGCGGAGCCGATTTTCAGCTTTCGGGAGAAAACAAAGGACAAAACATTTTCAAACTAGGAACAGAAACCAGTTTGACTTGGCCAAGATTAATCACGCCCTTCAAGATAGAAGGCTCTAGCGAATTCGTCCCTAGAACCAAGGCAACAGTGCGCTATGAATACCAAAACAGGACACAACTTTATGCTTTAAATTCCTTTAAAACATCTTTTGGCTACCTCTGGAAAGACAATATCCGAAAAGAACATCAATTGAATGTAGTTGATATTACGTATGTGAGTCCGAACAATGTTACGGCAGAATATGAAGAAGATATTTTGGAAGATCCTGCTTTGGGGAAAGTAATCGAGAAACAATTGATTTTTGGACCAACCTATTCGTACACGTTCACGAATACAATGCAAAAACGGAAAAAAAATACTTTCTATTTTAATGGAGAAGTGGATTTGGCGGGAAATGTTACTGGATTGGCAACAAGTGCAAATGTCAAACAAGGAGACACGATAAAAATATTTGATGTTCCGTTTAACCAATACGTTAAAGTGAATGCTGATTTTAGGCATTATTTAAAACTGGGAAAAGAAAGCCAATTGGCAAGTAGAATCATAGTTGGTGCAGGATTTGCGTATGGAAATTCAAGTACATTGCCTACAACCAAGCAATTTGTCGTGGGAGGAACCAATAGTATTCGGGCCTTTAGGGCGAGATCACTTGGACCGGGAAGCTTCCAAGCACCACTCACTTCCAACTCTTATTTCCCAGATCAATCAGCCGATTTAAAATTAGAATTCAACACCGAATACCGAGCCAAAATTTATGGTTTAATGAAAGGAGCTTTATTTGTAGATGCTGGAAATATTTGGTTATTGAATGCCGATCCAGACAAACCCGGAGCCGAAATTTCGAAAGATTTTATGAAACAAATTGCCGTTGGTGCAGGTGCAGGATTGCGTTTTGATTTTTCTTTTCTAATCTTGAGAACTGATTTGGCTATTCCGCTAAGAAAGCCTTATTTACCTGAGGGACAAAGGTGGGTAATAGACGACATAGATTTTGGAAGTAGTTCTTGGAGAAAAGAAAATTTGATTTTGAATATCGCTATTGGGTATCCGTTTTAATCAAAATACCTTCCATCAAACCAACCTCATTAAATAAATTTAATATCGGATAGAAAATAAATTGTATTTATCCGATATTAATTGTAACTTTGTTGGGTTATGTGGGAAATAGATTTAGGATATAGAACAGAGTTTCAATCTACTTTTGAGAGATTGTACCAAAAAAAGCAAGATTTGCAAGCCAGCAGACCATTGCCCAACATCGCTTTGAATAAAATCAGAGAAAGTTTATCTATAGAATGGACCTATAATTCGAATAGTATAGAGGGAAACTCCTTAACTTTAAGAGAAACCCAAATGGTGCTTCAAGAAGGGATTACTGTAAAAGGAATATCATTGCGAGAGCATTTTGAGGCACACAATCACGACAAAGCCATAGATTATTTGTTTTCGATAATTAATGATGATTATGTCTTGCGAAGTATTGATATTTTGTCCTTACATGCTTTGGTTTTGCGTTCCATCGAAGAGGATTTTGCAGGACGAATCAGAAACGGTGGCGTCCGCATTTCGGGAGCTAATTTTGTTCCGCCAAACGCCAATAAAGTTTCGGATTTATTGGATGAATTGATTGATTTTATCAACACAAATCCTTTAGAATTGAACGATATTGAATTGGCTGCGGTTTTCCATCATAAACTCGTTTGGATACATCCTTTCTTTGATGGAAATGGAAGAACGGTTCGTTTGAGTATGAATTTATTGTTGATGCGTTGTGGTTTTCCACCTGCTATCATTCTCAAAAATGATAGAAAAAAATACTATGAAGCACTCAATCAAGCCAATAATGGCAATTATCAAAAACTAATGCTTTTGATGTGCCAAGCCTTGGAACGCAGCTTAAATATTTATTTAAATGCGATGCCTGATAACGAGAACGATTTTCAAAAAATATCAGATATCGTTAGTGAACCAAACAGTCCTTACGGACAAGAATATGTTAGTTTATTGGCTCGAACAGGCAAAATTGACGCTTACAAAGAAGGTAGAAATTGGTACACCACCAAAGATGCCGTTGCGGATTATATCCTCAACCGAAAAAGAAAACGCTAGCATTGAGTTAGTGTTTTTTTGATTTGGAGTCGCTCAAGGGAAATAATCTTTTTTTAATCACCATCAACTTACAATCAATATTAATTTATATATTTAAACCTGAAAATTTAAACTATGATAAAAAAAAATCTTTACATACTGATCACACTGATTATGGCGTCTTGCTCTAAATCTATTGATAAAAAGGAAGTAATTAGCAAAATATCAAACGACAATCTTGTGATAAAACGTGTTGATTTAATCCAAGAATCAAATTATTATAATGTCATTACTGATATAGAAAATTCTGTTAACACTTCTAAAGAGGCTTGGAAAAATGCGCCTGAACTAAACAAATTACACCGATTAATCATAATTGATGAAGTAAGTAAAAAGTATCTAAAGAAACTAAAAGAGGGTAAGTATTCGAATGATGATAAAGTGGTTGCTTATCAATTTACCAAAATGAATAAGGATAAAAAGTTTATAGGATATGCTGTTATTCTATTTCACGAACAAAATCAACATACTCTATTTTACGAAATTTATCCAGCTCCCTACGATTATTTTCCAAAAGGCGGTGTAAAACAATTAATAAACAAAGGACTTGTTGAGGAAATAAACAAAATTGAAGCGGAATATTATAAAAAACATTCCGTTAAACTATAAAACCAATAAAATACTTGTTTATCATTTAGTTTTTTCCCCTACAAAATAATCGTTCGAATTTTTGAACAAGACGTTGAAAGTGGTCAAACTACCATAAATTCTGGTGATGTATTGCTGTAAATCTATTTTCTCGGCTTCGTCAAGATTACTTGCATTAATCTTTTGTTCCATTACTCGAATTCTATCGCGAACCATTGTGATTTTATGAAAAAAAGTATCTATAGGCACTTCTTTATTTTGCGTATTGGTTCCGGGTTCCAGAATAATTTTTCCACCTTTCCATTTATCGGCGATAGGAACTATTTGCGAAACATCACTCCATTTTTGCAATAAATTCTTCAAGGATTTTTCTACATCCTGAAAACTAACCGAATCCACTTCGCCTTCAAGCGCTTCAATAATTTCAAATTCACTATCAATTTCAATGGTTTCCAATCCGCTTTCTATAAAAGTAACCCAATAATGTCTTGAAGTTACATTGGTTACTACTCCAAGTCCCAATTCTGGATGTTTGATGCGTGAGCCTATTCCTAATATATTCATTTTTCAGTTTTTTATTCAAATATAAAAAATTAATCTAATTCAAAAATCACAATTAGTTTATATTGAAAACATAATTAGGTTAAAACAAATACATCGGTTTTATCCGCATTTTACAATAGCAAATCAGTTGTGCCTGTGTCCGCAATAATCCCCTATTTTAACATAAACTTCCCTATTGTTGTACCGAAAGAATAAATCAAAATGGTAACTTTGCGTTTTGCCAAAATTTATGCTAGAAAACGACAACAACATTGAAGTATTGGGTGCGCGAGTACACAATTTAAAAAATATAGACGTCAAAATTCCACGAGAAAAACTGGTGGTGATTACAGGACTTTCGGGTTCTGGAAAATCATCCTTGGCTTTCGACACGATTTATGCCGAGGGACAACGCCGTTACGTGGAAACTTTTTCGACTTATGCCAGACAGTTTTTAGGTGGTTTGGAACGTCCTGATGTGGATAAAATTGATGGACTTTCCCCTGTAATTGCCATTGAACAAAAAACCACCAGTAAAAGTCCTCGTTCAACGGTTGGAACCATCACAGAAATTTATGATTTCTTACGTTTGCTATATGCCCGAGCCGCCGATGCTTACAGTTACAACACAGGCGAAAAAATGGTTTCTTATGACGATGAGCAAATCAAGCAATTGATTACCCAAGATTTTGCGGGAAAACGCATCAATATTTTGGCTCCAATTATTCGTGCCAGAAAAGGACATTATGCCGAATTATTCCAGCAAATTGCCAAACAAGGCTTTTTGAAAGTTCGCATTAATGGCGACATCAAAGACATTACCACAGGAATGAAACTCGACCGTTACAAAACCCACGACATCGAAATCGTGATTGACCGAATGGTTATCGAAGACACGCCCGACAACGAAAAACGCCTGACTGAAAGCATCAAAACGGCGATGTATCACGGTGAAAACGTGTTGATGATTCTTGACCAAGACTCGAATGAAATTCGGTTTTTCAGTCGAAATTTAATGTGTCCTACAACCGGAATTTCCTATCAAAATCCAGAACCTAATTTGTTTTCGTTCAACTCGCCAAAAGGAGCTTGTGACCATTGCAAAGGTTTGGGAACAGTAAACGAAATTAATATTAAAAAGATAATTCCCAATCCTAAACTTTCCATAAACAAAGGCGGTTTTGCTCCTTTGGGCGAATACAAAAGCAGTTGGATGTTCAAGCAATTGGAAATCATTGGCGAAAAATACGGCTTCAAATTAACCGATCCAATTTCGAATATTTCCGAAGAAGCAATGGAAATGATTTTGAATGGTGGCAAAGAAAAATTCTCGGTCGAATCGAAAGTTTTGGGCGTGACCAAAGAATACAAAATTGAATTTGAAGGGATTTCGCATTTCATCAAAAACCAACACGACGAAAGCGGTTCCACAACCATACGTCGTTGGGCAAAGGAATTTATGGACGAGGTGAAATGTCCAGTTTGTGAAGGTTCTAGATTAAAAAAAGAAGCTTTGTTTTTCAAAATCAACGAGAAGAATATCGCCGAATTATGTGATATGGATATTTCGGATGTGACGGCTTGGTTTCTGGATTTGAACACTCATTTATCAGATAAACAAAAGACAATTGCCACTGAAGTTATCAAGGAAATAAAAGACAGACTGAACTTTTTGATGAATGTAGGTTTGGATTATTTGGCTTTAAGCCGAAGTTCGAAATCCCTTTCGGGTGGTGAAGCACAACGCATTCGATTGGCTACGCAAATTGGTTCTCAATTAGTAGGTGTTTTGTATATTTTAGATGAACCAAGCATTGGTTTGCACCAAAGAGATAATGACAAATTGATTCATTCCTTAGAGCAATTACGCGATATTGGCAACTCAGTAATTGTGGTCGAACACGATAAGGATATGATTCTACGTGCCGATTACGTGATTGATATTGGTCCAAAAGCGGGAAAACACGGTGGCGAAATCATAAGCAAAGGAACTCCTGCCGAAATTTTGAAAGACCACACTTTGACCGCTTCATACTTGAACGGTGAAATGGAAATCGAGGTTC
Source organism: Flavobacterium sp. (assembly GCA_035433125.1). Classification (GTDB taxonomy): domain Bacteria; phylum Bacteroidota; class Bacteroidia; order Flavobacteriales; family Flavobacteriaceae; genus Flavobacterium. Next base: position 19,997 of record DAORUG010000020.1, on the reverse strand, counting down.
CCAAAAAACGTCGGGAAGGGAACGGAAATTTCTTGAAACTGACTGGCGCAACCGGAAACAACTTGAAAAATGTGTCGATAGAATTGCCTTTGGGTAAAATGATTTGCGTGACTGGAGTTTCGGGAAGCGGAAAATCGACATTGATTAACGAAACCCTCTACCCTATTTTGAACGCCTATTATTTTAATGGTGTTAAAAAACCAAAACCCTACAAAAAAATCGAAGGCTTAGAATTTATCGACAAAGTAATTGATATTGATCAAAGCCCAATTGGAAGAACACCACGCTCGAATCCTGCGACTTATACAGAGGTTTTTACCGAAATAAGAAATCTGTTTACGATGACTTCGGAAAGTATGATTCGCGGTTATAAAGCGGGACGTTTTAGTTTTAACGTGAAAGGCGGACGTTGTGAAACCTGCGAAGGTTCAGGAGTTCGAACGATTGAAATGAACTTTTTACCCGATGTATATGTGGAATGTGAAACCTGTCAGGGGAAACGTTTCAACAGGGAAACTTTGGAAATCAGATACAAAGGAAAATCCATTTCGGATGTTTTGAATATGACCATTGATGAAGCCGTACCTTTCTTTGAAAACATTCCGAAGATTTATCGAAAAGTCAAAACTTTACAGGATGTTGGTTTGGGGTATATTACGTTAGGACAACAAAGTACTACACTTTCTGGTGGTGAAGCGCAACGCATTAAACTGGCAGGAGAATTGTCTAAAAAAGATACCGGAAATACGTTTTATATCTTGGATGAACCCACAACGGGACTGCATTTTGAGGACATCCGGGTGTTGATGGAAGTGATTAATAAATTAGTTGATAAAGGCAATACGATTTTGATTATCGAACACAATATGGACGTAATCAAACTAGCGGATTATATTATAGACATTGGTCCTGAAGGCGGAAAAGGCGGTGGCGAAGTTGTTGCCAAAGGGACCCCCGAAGAAGTGGCCAAAAATAAAAAAAGTTATACAGCGCAGTTTTTGAAAAAAGAGTTAGTTTAACTTTTTAACATAAAAAAAGCATCATCATATAACCATAATGGTGCTTTTTTATTGATGAAATGAGACTTCTCCTAAGCCTAAACGCTATTTAGTAATATGGATAATCGAATTAAAATATTGCTACGGAACCTTGGGAATCAATCTTATTTACTACAACAGATTTTTTATTAATTTCTGTAAAATTTAAAGGCTGAATTTCATCGGAATCTGTACTTTCAATTATTTTTTCGTCTTCAGAAATAATTTCATCGATTGTTTTACTAGATTTTACAAATAAAACTGATTCAGGATTCAAAAAAGTAGAGTCATCAATCAACGAAATTTTCACTTGGTCATTACCTGATGATACTTTCAAAATAGCAATAGCTTCATAGGCATTAGAGAGTTCAGCATGTTTTAATGCAGTAAGCCCTTGACTATCTGTAATGTTACGATCTGCTCCTTTTTGCAATAAGTAGCCAATAATTTCTACTTTATTATAGCGTGCAGCATACATTAGGGGAGTCAGCCCATTTAATTTTTTATTCACTTTCGTACCGCTTTCTATAAACTTTTTCACTGTTTCAATCTCCCCTTTACTAATCGCTACTACTAAAGGAGCAGGAGATACATTTAAGATATTTAGTGTTTTTTGATTACCAATAAAATTAGTATTGGAAGCAAAAGAGAAATTAGAAAAAGCTATTAAGGTAATTCCTAAATAAATGATTGTTTTTTTCATGGTAATTGCTTTTAAATTGTTATTTTTTTTATTTTTTATTAATTGATTGATAGTATATAAATTATGTTCAATATCGGTATAAATGTGAATAACCCATTATGTTCTAAAAAAGTCAAAATATATTAAAATAATAATAAAAAGCATTTATTTTAAATATATCGCAAAACACATTGTTTATATCCTCAATTTTTTATCAAATATACAATTATTAAAGACATCGTTCCAAGAAAAAATATGAAATAATTCTGCTTAAAATCAATTTTTATTCTTTATTCATTGCAATGTCAATTATTAGAAAGTAATCGTTCAACAAAAACACCGTTATTTGAATTAAAATATATTTTTTTGTTAATAATTAGAATTAAATTTAAAAAATACTTTTTTTAAACCTAAATTAATAACAATTCAATAATCAAAACAAGCTTTTTGGGAACTGCAGTTAATCTTTTGTTGGTTTAGTGTTAAAATTAGAATAGTTTGACTGAACTCTTTAAAAATCACACCTACCAAACATCAAAATATTCTAAGATTTTGAATTAAAATACCTTCCTTTTTATTGCATTATTATTCAAACTGAAACAATAAAACCTGTAAATAATGATAGAAATTAAAAAAGTATTGCTTCAAATTTTTTGAAAAAAGAATTACTTTAGCACAGAAGTCTGAAATGCTGGTTTCTTTAGAGTAGCAACTCCATTTTCAAACTTTAAAACAGGAACAATACTAAAAGTCAAAAAATATAAAAATGAGATTAGAAGATTTTGATAACGACGAGGATAAAGTAATCCAGAATAAATTTAAAAGAAAAACCTGGAACGAGATACGAAGTAATGACAGTTGGGGAATTTTCAAGATTATGTCTGAGTTTGTAAATGGATACGAATCGATGGGTCGGATTGGGCCGTGTGTGACTATTTTTGGATCGGCACGAATCAAACCAGAGGATAAATATTATATATTGGCAGAAAAAATTGCCTATAAAATTAGCAAAGCAGGTTATGGAGTGATTACTGGTGGCGGTCCTGGCATTATGGAAGCAGGAAATAAGGGCGCGCATCTAGGCGGAGGAACTTCGGTGGGATTGAATATTGAATTGCCTTTCGAACAGCATTTTAATCCGTATATTGATCACGATAAAAACCTGAATTTTGATTATTTCTTTGTCAGGAAAGTGATGTTTGTTAAATATTCGCAAGGATTTGTGGTAATGCCGGGAGGTTTTGGTACATTGGACGAAATGTTTGAAGCAATGACATTAATCCAAACCAAAAAAATTGGAAGGTTCCCAATTATATTGGTTGGAACTGAATTTTGGTCAGGCTTAATAGAATGGATAAAAACGGTTATGGTGGAAAGAGAAAAAACAATTAATGCCACTGATTTGGATTTATTCAAAATTGTGGATACTGAAGATGAAGTGCTCGATGTTTTGGATAAATTCTACAAAAAATATGATTTATCGCCTAACTTTTAAACATTTATCTAACAATCATTTTAGAAATTTAAAACGACACTTTGAAATCATTTCATAGAAACATCCTATTTATCCTTTTGTTTTTTGCCAGTGCAAAACAATTTGCACAACACCATTCTCATCTTGATGTTGAGGTAAATATGGAACAAAAAACGATGACTGTTATGCAGGAAATCGAATTTTTCAATCAGTCGGAAGATACTTTGACGAGTATTGTTTTGAATGATTGGAATCATGCGTATTCTTCTAAAACAACGCCTTTGGCAAAACGATTTTCGGACGAATTTTATAGAGGCTTTCATTTGGCAGCCGAAAAAGAGCGTGGCAGCACGAATAATTTAAACATTTCGACGACCGATAAATCAAAACTTTCTTGGGGAAGAACCGAAAAAAATCCAGATTTAGTTACAGTTAAATTGGATAAAAAATTGGCTCCTAATCAAAAAATTATTTTGCACCTGACCTATATTGTAAAAGTTCCCAGTGACGATTTTACCCATTATGGTTACACTGAAAGAGGTGGAATGTATCTTAGAAACTGGTTTCTTACGCCTGCCCGATTTGAAAATCATGCTTTTACTACCTACAATAATTTGAATTTAGATGATATTGCAAATGCAGTTTCTGATTTTGATATTCTCTTGAGAATTATCCACTCGCCAGGCAAACAAGCAAAAAAAACAGAACTGACAACTGATTTGAATGAGGAAAAAACGACTCAGTTTGAAAACTTTTCTATTTACAAATTGAACGGAAAAAACAGAACCGATTTTAGTATTTTTTTAGAGCCAAAAACGAGTTTTGTCAGCGTCAAAAATAGCTCTATCGAAGTTCTAACAAATATCAGAGGGCATAAGGCCGATGAGATTCAAAAAGCTATTGCGATTGATAAAGTGGTGAATTTTACCAACAATTTAGTTGGAAAACCCCATTACGAAAAAATTATTGTTTCCCAAGCGGATTACGACCGAAATCCTTTCTATGGGCTGAATCAGATGCCTAGTTTCCTGGTCCCGTTTCCGGATGAATTCCTCTTTGAAATTAAATTTTTGAAAACGTATTTGAACAATTATCTGAAAAATAATTTAAAATTAGACCCCAGAAAAGACAACTGGATTTATGATGGCATTCAGGTTTATACCATGATGCGATATATGGAAGAATACTACCCAGACTTTAAAATGACTGGACGCATATCTACTTTTAAATTATTCAAAGGGTTTCATCTATTGAATTTAGATTTCAACGAGCAATTCAGTTATTTCTATTTGCTTATGGCCAGAAAAAATTTAGACCAACCACTTGGTGCTCCAAAAAATACTTTGATAAAATTTAACGAGCAAATTGCCAGTAAATACAGAGCAGGTTTGAGTTTAATCTATCTTGATAATTTTCTTGAAAACAGTTCTGTTTCTAATAGTATTCAGCAATTTAATGCCTTAAATACCGAAAAGATTTGTGGGGCAAATGATTTTGAAACAATTATAAAATCAACTACCAATAAAGATGTTGATTGGTTTTTTAAAACCATTATTAATTCTAGAGAAATTATTGATTACAAGTTTTCGAATGTGACAAAAACCAAAGATAGTGTTTCATTTTCGTTGAAAAACAAGACTAATGTTGCTGTGCCAATTCCAATTTACGGAATAAAAAACGATACTATTGTCTTTAAAAAATGGATAGAACCCCAACTAAATGACAGTATTTATACCTTAGAAAGAAACCAGGCCAACAAGATTATTATCAACTATAAAAATGAAGTTCCTGAATTCAATTTAAGAAATAATTGGAAAAAATTAGAAGGTTTTTATCCCAATAACAGACCCATTAAATTTGCCTTTGTCAAGGATTTAGAAGATCCCTATTACAATCAAATTATTTATGCTCCAATATTGACCTACAATGTATATGACGGACTTTCGCCGGGAATGCGATTCCACAACAGAGCCATTTTGAACAGGCCATTTGTATATGACATCAATCCTACTTATGCGACAAAATCGAACATGATAACGGGTTCTGCAATTTTTATGTTGAATAAAGATTATCGTGATAGCAATTTGTTCAATGTAAGATATTCTATAAGTGGCAACTATTTTCATTATGCACCAGATGCAACCTACTTAAAAATAAACCCAATGGTTTTGATGCAATTTCGAAATGAGGATTATAGAGACAATAGAAAACAACTACTTCTCTTTCGTCAAGTAATCATAAATCGAGAAAAAAGCGAAATAGTTATCGATAGTTCCCTTCAAGATTATTCTGTTTTTGATGCAAAATACATCAACTCAAGGACGGAATTAACAAATCATATCAGCTTTGTAGGAGACGTTCAGTTTTCGGGCGAATTTGGAAAAATTTCTACCGAATTGCAATATCGAAAATTGTTCGAAGACAATCGTCAACTTAATCTAAGAATGTACGCAGGAGCTTTTACATACAACACTAGTAATTCGGATTTTTATAGTTTTGCATTAGACCGGCCAACAGATTATCTTTTTGATTATGCTTACCTCGGGAGATCCTCAGAAACTGGCATTGTAAGTCAGGAATTTATCTTGGCCGAAGGTGGTTTTAAATCGAAGTTAACGCCCTCTTATGCCAACCAATGGATGGCAACTTTAAACGGAAGTTATTCCATTTGGAATTGGATAGAAGCTTATGGCGATATTGGTTTTGTAAAAAATAAGAATCAAAAAGAACAATTCCTCTTTGATAGTGGTATTCGACTGAATCTTTTGACCGATTATTTTGAATTATTTTTCCCAATCTATTCCAGTAAAGGATGGGAAGTTTCGCAACCCAATTACAATGAAAAGATACGATTTGTCATAACACTCAATCCCGATAAATTTATCCAACTGTTTACAAGAAAATGGTTTTAGTGGAATAAAAACACCAAAAAACATTTATTAAAAATTGTATTATTATCAATGATATTTCATTAAAAATATACATTTTACAACAAAAACGATTATTATCAAATTTTATTTAGAAAAAATTTAATTCTATTTCTTATAATGAATGATGTAAATAATTAGTTTTTGAGTAAATTTGCAGCAAAGTTATACTTCTTGCATTATGATAAAAGAAAAAACAAATTCTACCCTAACCTTTGAAGACTTCAAAACAGAAGTTTTAAAAGACTACAAAATTGCCATAACAAGCAGAGAATGTAGCCTATTAGGACGAAAGGAAGTATTAACAGGAAAAGCAAAATTCGGCATTTTTGGTGACGGAAAAGAAGTTCCTCAATTGGCAATGGCTAAGTTTTTTAAAGACGGTGATTTTCGTTCAGGTTATTATCGTGATCAAACTTTTATGATGGCTATTGGAGAATTGACCCCGCAACAGTTTTTTGCTGGACTTTATGGCCACACCGATATTTCTCAAGAACCTATGTCAGCAGGAAGGCAAATGGGCGGTCATTTTGTGACGCACAGCCTCAATGAAGATGGTAGTTGGAAAGATTTGACAAAACAAAAAAATTCTAGTGCTGATATTTCTCCAACAGCTTCGCAAATGCCAAGAATGTTGGGACTAGCTCAAGCATCAAATATTTACAGAAGTATCCCAGAACTTGCCGATAAATCTAATTTTTCGATAGGCGGAAATGAAATATCTTGGGGAACTATTGGGAATGCCAGTACATCCGAAGGTTTATTTTTTGAAACTATAAATGCAGCCGGAGTTTTACAAGTGCCTCTTATTTTGAGTGTTTGGGATGACGAATACGGAATCTCTGTTCACGCAAAATATCAAACCACAAAAGAAAGTATCTCCGAAATATTAAAAGGATACCAAAGAGATGAAAATCATAATGGTTTCGAAATACTAAAAGTAATAGGTTGGGATTATCCAAGTTTGATCGAAACTTATGAAAAAGCTTCTGATTTAGCTCGTGAGCATCATGTTCCGGTTTTAATTCACGTAACTCAACTCACACAACCACAAGGCCACTCTAGTTCAGGTTCGCACGAAAGATATAAAGACGCAAACAGATTGCAATGGGAAAGAGATTTTGACTGTATTCGACAAATGAAATTGTGGATGATTGCCATCAATATTGCTTCATCAGAAGAAATTGAAGAAATTGACTTAATCACAAAAAAAGAAGTATTTGAAGCCAAAAAACTAGCTTGGAATGCTTTTCTGAATCCAATAATCGAGGAACAAAAAAGTCTTGTCCAATTGTTGGAAAAAATTGCCCCAACAAGCAAAAACAACGATCAAATTCTTAAACTTAAAACGAATTTAAGCAACATAAAAGCTCCTTTGAAAAAGGAAATTCTTAGTACAGCTCGAAAAGCATTACGATTGGTTATCAATGAAAATAGCAAACCTGAATTATCCAATTGGATTACTAATTACTTCGATTTAACCCAACCCAAATTCAGCAAGAATTTGTTTTCTGAATCTAATTTGAATGTATTTTCAGTAAAAGAAGTTTTGCCGGAATATGAAGATAATGCCAAAGAAGATACTGATGGCCGAATGATTTTGCGTGATAATTTCAATATTCTTTTTACAAAACACCCAGAAGTTTTAATTTTTGGTGAAGATGCAGGAAGCATTGGCGATGTAAATCAAGGATTAGTTGGATTACAAGAAAAATTTGGAGAAACTCGTGTTGCCGATGTTGGAATCAGAGAAGCATCCATAATTGGTCAAGGAATTGGAATGGCATTGCGAGGCCTTCGCCCCATTGCCGAAATTCAATATTTAGATTACTTATTATACGGCGTTCAGATTTTGAGTGATGACTTAGCCACTTTACAATATAGAACTCTTGGAAAACAAAAAGCGCCACTAATCATTAGAACTCGTGGCCATCGATTGGAAGGAATCTGGCATTCAGGTTCACCAATGGGAATGCTCGTAAATGCACTTAGAGGAATTCATATTTTGGTGCCAAGAAACATGACAAAAGCAGCAGGATTTTACAACACTTTATTACAATGTGATGAGCCGGCTCTAGTGGTAGAATGCCTGAATGGTTACCGATTGAAAGAAAAAATGCCGTTGAATTATGGAGAATTCAAAACACCTATTGGAGTGGTTGAAACCATAAAAGAAGGCGCAGATATTACCTTAGTTTCGTATGGTTCTACTTTGAGATTAGTAGAAGTTGCAGCAAAAGAACTGATGGAAGTGGGTATCGATTGCGAAATTATTGATATCCAATCTTTACTCCCTTTTGATGTCAATCACGATATTGTGAAAAGTATTGCCAAAACAAATCGATTGTTAGTCATTGACGAAGACGTTCCTGGTGGAGCTTCAGCTTATATTTTACAACAAATTATCGAAAATCAAGACGGCTATAAATATTTGGACAGCAAACCACAAACCTTAACTGCCAAAGCACACAGACCTGCTTACGGAACAGATGGTGATTATTTTTCGAAACCATCTATTGAAGATATTTTCGAAAAAATATATGCGATGATGAACGAAGTCAACCCTTCGAAATTTCCAGTTTTGTATTAGAAAATAATTATCAAATTATATTATCATTTAAACCATTAAAAAAAATAAGGTTCATTAAGATTTAGATACTTAATGAACCTTATTTTTTTAATGGTTATTTTTTAATTTGTATTGAAATTAAACTATTTCATAAGCTTCATTTTTTTCAAGTATTTATCCATAACTTCATTAATTTCGACAGAAATAACAAATCGGTAATTGAGATAAACATAGGCAATAGTCATCAATAACGATTTTAAAACAATCGAAATGATAGGATTAAATGGAAAATCCCAATAGTAAAACGCAACAAACAAAATAAGCGTTAACCCCATTGAATACAAGGTTTGTTTGGTAAAAGGATACAAATCTAATTTTTTTACCACAAAAAGTAATTTGGCCAAACTATATAAAGTAATCGACAATAAAGTGGCAAATGCTGACCCAATGATACCGTAAATTGGAATAAAAATCATATTCAAACCGATGGTTAAAATCACCAAAAGAACACCTAACAACAAAACAGTTCGGTAATATTTGGTATTGAAAATAATGGCGTTATTATTCCCCAAAATCAAGTCAAAATATTTAGACAAACCAATCATAAAAACCACCATTATTCCTCCAGCGTATTCGGGCGGAACCATTTCATAAAGCTTATTGATATTTACGAAAATACCCAACATCACATAACCACCAACCATTTGAAGATTAATTGAGGTTTTTTTATACAAGATATTCATTTCGTCGTGCTTGTTTTCGTGCATCAATTTTGCCGTAATAGGATACACAATTTGGTGCATCGATCGACTTGGAACTGAAATCACCAAAGCGATATAAGTCGCAACCGAATAATAAGCAATATTTTCGATATTCATATATTGGTTTAAAATCATTTTGTCTCCATCCAAAAGCAAATTAGCAACGCTTCCCGACAAAATAATATAAAAAGTATAAACCAAAACATCTTTAGTGTTTTTGGGAATTTCTAACTGAAAAACAGGTTTTTGAATACTAAAAGCATAAAACATAGTAATTACTAAAGCCAAAAAATAAACAACGGCAGTAGCATAAACAAAGCCTTCGACCGTAATCCAATTGTAATAAACTCCGATTAACAGAAGCAATGAGGCCGACCTTAATCCTACTTCTTTAATGAAATTTCCAAAAACCGAGTGCATATGAACCCGCAACCAAGCATAAAAAATTTCGAAATAAGCCATACACACACCAATGAAAGGAATAAGCCAAATAAATTTTTTGACGATAATATTCTTTTTAGATAAGAACAATAAAATATCATCAAAAAAGTAAAAACCTATCAATAACATTGGAATAATCACCAGAAAAGGAAACAAAACAGTAAAGGATAAAAATCGTGATCTTTCCTCATTTGTCTCGTATTGTGAATAGAATTTGACCAAAGTATTTTGCATTCCAATGGCAAAAATGGGCATAATTACATTGGCACTCGAAAGAATATAATTCGATAAAGCATAATAAGTTGCCCCAAGAAAAACAGGATACAAATAAATGGTATTGATACCTCCAATCGCAAAACCGATGTAGGTTATTATGGTATTTTTAAAAGACTGATTTAATACTATTCCCATTTATGAGGTTAGAAGTTAGAGGTTAAAAGTTGTACCAATTTCTCTGTCAAACTTTTTCTTGAATAGTGTTGTAAACCCACAGCATTCGATTGTAGTTTTCCTTCCAAAAATTGATTATAATAGGCCAAAAGTACACTTTTTAGTTTCATTTTCTCGGAATAATCAAAGAATACTCCCGTGTTTGTATTGGTAATAATTTCGGCAAAGTCGGAACCATTTGGACCAATGGCAATAATTGGTCTGCCCGAAACCATATATTCAAACAATTTTCCTGGAATAATGCTTTTGGTATCTTCTGAATTAATTTCAATAAGCAATAAAACCTGAGACTTTCTTTGATGTGCAATCGCTTCGGAATGTGAAACATATCCCAAGTTATTCAAATACGGATTCAAATCAAATTGAGAAATCGTTTCCAAAACCTCCTGACTCACCGCGCCAATCAATTTTATTTCCAAATGGTTTTTAAAATCTGGAATTTCTTGAAGCAATTCTACCAAAGTTTCCCAAAGTAATTTTGGATTTCTTTCCGAAAGAAAAGAACCAATATGTGCCAAAGAAAATTTGGTATCCAATGCTTGTTTTGCTACATTTTCAGTATCATAACCATTCGTGATTACAGCTATTGGTTTGGTTGTAATGGCTTGAAATTCGGTTTTTGTGGTGTTGCTGGTCACGATAATAGTATCGGCAGTATTCAGCACTTTATGTTCTAAATCTTTGTGTTTCTTGGCAGCATAATTCGACAATCGCAAGGATTTATGATAGCCAATGGTAGTCCAAGGATCACGAAAATCGGCAAACCATTTTACATTTAATTTTTGTTTCAATTCCAGTCCAATAAGGTGCAAACTGTGTGGCGGTCCTGAAGTGACAATGGTGTCAATGCCATTCTCTTTTATGTATTTTTCTAAAAAAGCAACCGAAGGTTTGACCCAAAAAACTCTTGCATCAGGAATAAATAAATTGCCCCGAATCCACAGCAATACTTTATCTAAAAAGGATTGCTTTTTTTGGTTGGGAATAATCCCCGAATTCATTTTTTTGGTTTTATTCTTCGAAAGAAACGAAGCCAATTGATACGGTTCGAAAATTTTATGTTTTAAAATAATAGCCTTGTCGGAAACCTCTTTTTCAAGATTCTCGTCAACAATAGGATATGTTGGATTCTCCGGAATATAAACAATAGGCTGAACGCCAAAATCAGGTAAATATTTCACAAATTTCAACCAACGCTGAACGCCTGGTCCGCCAGCTGGAGGCCAATAATAGGTTATGATAAGAAGTTTTTCTGGTTTCAAGTTTAAGATTTAAGGTTTAAACTTTTCTTCCTTTCAAAATAAATCCCAACACCTAACAATAACAACATTCCAATAAAACTGAAAAGTGTAATCATACTTCCTGTTTGTACAACTTGTGGTTCAAACTTGAATTCTATCGTATGTTTTCCTGCTGGAATAACCATTGCTCTCAATACATAATTTACAGGAAAATGATCTGTTAATTTTCCATCTATGTATGCATTCCAACCTTTTTCATAATAAATTTCGGAGAAGACCGCTAATCCGTTTCCTTTATTTTCAGATGTATATTTAAGGTAATTGGGTTTGTACAAATCCAATTGTATTTTTCCTGAAGTATCCCAATCTTCTTTTAATTGAGCTTCTTCAAATTTTTTCCCGTAATCCTGAATATTAAAAACGGCCGTAGTTTTGGTATCAATTTTTTCCAATGCTTTCATTACCAAATCAGGTTTGTTTTTAAGCAAAACATCTTTTACAAACCACGCATTTCCATTAGCCTCAGGATTTATAACTGGTACCGATGCACCTGTCGAATCCGTTTGAATAATGTATTTTACATTCAACATATTCAAAACTTCAATATTGTTTTTGGCAATTTGATAATCGAATAATTGCTGCATTCTTCGAGGTTTTACAGCGCTGTAACCTCCAATAGATTTATGAAAAAAGGATGATCTAGCACTTGAAAGGTTTCCATCCACCTCAAAAACTCTGTAATGTGACTTGTCTTGCAAAATCTGAACATCGGCAGGGGTTTCCTGAAATGGCACTTCGACTTCTCTTTTGCTAACAAAACCATCGGCATCTACATATTTTTTATCGACCAGAACCAAATCGAAAATCATCACTAATCCTACCAAAATTATAGTGGTATTTTGTGCCAATTTATTTTTGACAAACAACCATAAAACCCCAGCAACAATCAGAATAAAGAACCCTGAACGTAACAAATCGGCTGCATACAAACTTTTTCTATCTTCAATTAAAGCGTCTATAAATCCTGTTCCAAAAGCTTTATCTTGCCCTTGACTGAACATTTGCAACAATTGAGAATCCATTTGACCCACAAAATCAAACGTACTGCGCATTAAAAACAATCCTATTATTAATCCAAATACAGTCGCTGAGGCTTTCCATAAACTTGGCCATTGTTTTTCTTTATCTTGAGTAAAAAACGATTGTAAACCCATAATTGCCAACACTGGAAAACAAAGTTCCAAGATCACCTGAATAGACGAAACTGCTCTAAACTTGTCATACATTGGCACAAAATCTATAAAGAAATCGGTTACTACAGCTAAATTTTTACCCCAAGACAACACCAAGGAGAATAAGGCTCCAGCAAGGAAAACATACTTAATTTTTCGGTTGTCGTGATACAATCCTAGAATGCCTAAAAAGAAAATAACAATTCCAATATAAGCTGGTGCTGCCACTATAGGTTGCTGCCCCCAATAGGTAAAACCGTAATTTTCTGTAAATTGTTGAGCTTCTTCTGGTGAGGCTCCATATTGAATCATAAATTTGTAAACACTGGAATCTGAATTCAGTTTTTCGCTATTTCCGCCTCCAAAAAGTCGTGGTGCAATCAAATTGAAACTTTCTGCAATTCCGTAACTGTATTCGGTGATGTATTCCCGAGACAAAGCACTATTGCCTTCTGCTTTTTTGCCATCGGGTGTAAAAGTCAATTCGCTTTTTCCACGAGTACTGAATTTTGCGTATTCGGCTGTGGCCAATAAATTTGTAGCATTGGCACCAATAGCAAAAATTCCGGCTATTGCCAAAACACCGAAGGAAGTCAAAAGTGGTTTAAATTCTTTTTCTTTTATTGCCAAATAGATAAAATACCCCGAAAGCACCAACAAGAATATCAACAAATAATAAGTCATTTGAAAGTGATTAGCATTGATTTCTAAGGCAACAGCAAACATGGTCAGCAATCCTCCCCAAATATATTTCTTTTGGTAAACTAGTATAAAACCCGCAATAACCAATGGCATATAACCTATGGCGTGGGCTTTGGCATTATGTCCAACACCTAAAATTATTATCAAATAAGTAGAAAACCCAAAGGCCAGCGCTCCGAAAAAGGCTTTGAGTGGATCAATTTTTAAAACCAATAATAAACCATAAAAACTTAGAAAATACAAAAATAAATAATCGGCAGGACGCGGTAAAAACCGAATAGCATCGTCAATCATCCCAATATAATCGTGAGGATATTTGGCTCCCAATTGATAGGTTGGCATTCCTCCAAAAGCCGAATTGGTCCAATACGGTTCCACATGTTCCGAAGCCCTGAAGTCATTTTGCTCCTTTGCCATTCCGGTGTATTGCGCAATATCCGACTGCAAAATTTGTTTGCCTTGTAAAACTGGATAAAAATAAATAAGAGAAATTAATACGAATCCAAGTAGGACAAGGGCGTGCGGATATAACTTTTGAAGTTGCTTCATCGAATCGAATTATGGTTTGGTTCCGATAGTTATCGGAATTGGTTTTTGGGTAAATTTAATCTATTTCTTCGTAATCAACATATTCCCCGACTTTTTTGGTTTCGCGAGGTTTTTTTGCATTGGCAGTATCGATAATAATTTCGTCGTTAGTTGAAGTTTTTTGCCATGAATTACCCTGAGCATATTGCTGTTGTTTCTGGAAATTTTCGCCAGCTTTTTCAACTGCTTTTTTTACTAATATTGGCAAAAACAATCTTGCCAAAAATTTTATAATATAGTAAATAGCAATTATATAAATTAAAGTCCTTATAAATCCTGGAAATGATGCTTCTTGCATAACTAAAATAATTTTTGGCAAAATTAACAATTCCATCGTTCAAAATTAAAATATCATTCTTAAATAAATAATAAAATATAGTACATTTGAAATGCGTTATCCCTTTTTAACCAAATAAAATTATATGTACAAAATCAAAAACCTTGTCGTTACAGCATTTTTTATGATTCCTTTGATTCATTATGGTCAACACACCGACCAAATCAATTCGAACAGGCCAGGTGAAACAATGTCAGCTTTTGCAGTTGGAAAATCAGTTATTCAAGTTGAATCTGGGATTTATGGCATTAAAGAAAATCATAGTATTCTGAACTATGACGCCAATGGATTTGGGATTGACATGACGCTAAGATGGGGATTGTTTATGGAAAAACTAGAATTGATTGCTGATTTACAATACCAATATGAATATTTAAATCCGGCTATGTCTTACCCAGAGAGATCCGCTTTCAAACAAACTGTTTTAGGAGCAAAATATTTGATTTATGATCCTTTCAAAAACTACGAAAAAAACATCAATGTGTACAGCTGGAAAGCCAATCATGCTTTCAATTGGCATCAATTTATACCTGCCGTTTCAGTGTTTGCTGGGGCGAATATTACTCTCGCAGACAATCCTTATTATTTTTCACCAGACGCGGCAATTTCTCCTAAAATAGCTTTGATAACCCAAAATCATTTTGGTGACGGAACTTGGGTTTTTGTGACCAATATTATCGCCGATTACATTGGAACTGATTATCCAAGTTATGGTTACGGCATTACTTTGACCAAAGGATTTAACCGAAAATGGTCTGGTTTCATAGAAAATCAAGGCTACATGAGTGATTTTTACAGTGACGCCATTGTTCGTGGCGGTGCCGCTTATCTGATCCATGATGATTTGCAAGTTGATGCTTCGATAAGCACCAGTTTGAAAGATACGCCTTCAATACTTTACGGCGGAATCGGATTTTCTTGGCGCTATGATGGCAAATACAAAGAAGTAAGAATGAAAGTGGACACAGGAGATTCGGATAAAAAAGCCAAAAGAAAAGCCAAGAAAACTAAAAAAGGATAAATTCTCAACCCCTAATAAAAACTAATGATTACCATAAAAGAAGCCGTTACAAAAAAGGAAATGACCCAATTCGTGAAATTTCCTTTCTCCTTATACAAAGACAACAAATATTGGGTGCCGCCCATCATTGCCGATGAATTAGAATCATTTGACAGGACCAAAAATCCGGCTTTCGAAAGTGCCGAAGCCTATTTTTATTTGGCCTACAAAAACAATGAAATTGTAGGCAGAATTGCAGCAATTATAAATTGGGGCGAAGTCAATGACCAAAAAAAGAAAAAAGTCCGTTTTGGTTGGTTCGACGTAATTGATGATATCGAAGTGACCAAAGCTTTATTAGAAAAAGCTTATGAATTAGGAAGAAAAAACAATTTGGAACACGTCGAAGGCCCAATGGGTTTCTCCAACTTGGACAAAGTGGGCGTTCTCACAGAAGGTTTTGACGAAATGGGAACCATGATTACTTGGTACAATCATCCTTATTTTGCAACACATTTAGAACAACTCGGATTTGTAAAAGAGAAAGAATACATCGAAAGTATTTTTCCGTTTTCGAACGTGAAACCCGAATTCTTTTTGAAAGCGCAAGCCTTGATTAAAAAACGATACGAACTGACGAGCTTGAACTTTACCAAAACAAAAGACATTATGCCTTATGTGGACAAAATGTTTGATTTGTTCAATAGTTCTTATGCCGATTTGTCCTCTTTTGTCGCCATCACCGACGTTCAAAAAGAATATTTCAAAAAGAAATACATCAGTTTTATCAATCCGGAATACATCAAATTTGTGATGGACAAGAACAATGATATTGTGGCTTTCAGCATCGTGATGCCCAGTTTTTCGGAAGCATTACAGAAAGCCAAAGGCAAACTTTTCCCTTTTGGATTTTATCATTTACTCAAGGCGAGAAAAGAAAGCAAAGACGTTGTTTTTTACTTGATAGGCGTTCATCCAGAATATCAAAACAAAGGTGTGACTGCCATTATTTTCGATGAATATTTCAAAACTTTCAGCGAAAAAGGAATTATCAATTGCATCCGAACTCCTGAACTGGAAGAAAATCACGCTATTCATAATTTATGGAAAAATTTCGACCCAAGAATTCATTGTAAGAGAAAAACGTTTATTAAAAATCTTTAAGAAAATTTCCGCTAGCGGCTAGCTGTTAGTTAGTGGTAATATCGCCGCGAAAACAGAAACTCAGTCTTTATGAAAATTACATCTCTTTTATTTTTTATAATTTTATTTTCCAGTTGTAATAAATCTGAATTTAGAGAAATACGATTTGGAAACACTCTAATAGAAAATCAAACTTTTTCACAGAATAAAAGACTTTGTAAAGCTGTGGAAGGAACTTTACAAGGTGATAAAAATGCACTTATAATATTAATTAATTTTAATTGCGGCTCTGCATCTGGTTGTTACGATTTAGGAAGTGTAATAACTCAAATAGTTTATAAAATTGGAGAAGATGATTTTTTAAAAATGGTAAAAAAGCTGAATCCAGAACAAAAATCAAATCTAAGAGGATTTATTGATGTTGGTCTAGAATATGGTTACAGGTTAAATGGAAAGTCTAAAAACAAAGTTATAAAAGATCAGTTTCCAAAAATAGACAAAGAGTTACCAAAATAAACTACCGCTGACAGCAATAAAAAAAAATGAAAACGCCTTGATTTCTCAAGACGTTTTCTTCTTTTATACAAACTGCTCACTAAAAGCTGAACACTGAACACTAATTATTAAGCATCCAAATCAACAGTAGTTCTGCTGGCGATTTCTTTGTAAGTACCGTTTACTAATTTCTCACGAATCGCTTCAAAAGAAGTAAGCGTTTCAGCGATATCTTCCAATGTGTGAGATGCAGTAGGAATAACGCGCAATAAAATCATTCCTTTTGGAATAACCGGATAAATCACGATAGACAAGAAAATACCATAATTTTCTCTTAAGTCATTTACCATTACCATCGCTTCCGGCACACTTCCTTCCAAATAAACTGGTGTAACACAAGTATTGGTATCGCCTATATTAAATCCTTTGCTTCTCAAACCATTTTGCAACGCATTTACATTTTCCCATAATTTATCTTTCAATCCTGGGTTGTCACGCAACAATTGCAAACGTTTCAAAGAACCTATAGTTTGAATCATCGGCAAAGCTTTGGCAAACATTTGAGAACGTAAATTGTATTTTAAATAATCAATAATGTCTTTATCGGCAGCCACGAAAGCACCAATATTCGCCATCGATTTGGCAAATGTGGAGAAGTAAACATCAATTCCGTCCTGAACACCTTGCTCCTCGCCTGCTCCGGCTCCTGTTTTTCCAAGTGTACCAAAACCGTGTGCATCATCAACCAAAAGACGGAAATTGTATTTCTTTTTCATCTCCACAATTTCTTTCAGTTTTCCTTGCTGACCGCGCATTCCAAAAACTCCTTCTGTAATAAAAAGAATTCCTCCTCCTTGTTCTGTGGCTAATTTAGTGGCACGTTGCAGGTTTTTCTCCATACTTTCGATATCGTTGTGCTTGTACGTAAACCGTTTTCCACTATGCAAACGAACGCCGTCAATAATACAAGCGTGACCGTCAACATCATATACAATCACGTCGTTTCTAGTGACCAAAGCATCAATAATAGACACCATTCCTTGGTACCCAAAATTCAACAAATAAGCCGATTCTTTCATTACAAAAGCAGCTAATTCTTGTTCTAATTGTTCGTGATATTTAGTGTGACCAGACATCATTCTGGCACCCATTGGCGCAGCTGCACCATATTCCAAAGCTGCATCAGCATCGGCTTGACGCACTTCTGGGTGATTTGCCAGACCTAAATAATCGTTCAAACTCCAGTTTAAAACCTCTTTTCCCTGAAATTTCATTCTTGGTCCTAAATCTCCTTCCAATTTTGGAAAAACAAAATAACCTTCTGCTTGTGAAGCCCATTTTCCCAATGGACCTTTATTGTTTTGAATTCTTTCGAATAAATCTTTTACCATGATATAAATGAAGTAATAATATTAATTTTAAGAAGTTGCAAAATTAATTATTTAAAATTTATTATGGTCTCGAAAGCAAATTTATTTTTTTGGAGCAATTTCTAGCTTTGCATTCTAAATGAAATTCACTGAACTCAACTAAAAATAAACACATTGTGAAGTAATCTTTTTCCATTTCTATCTGGGCTAAGTCATAAATTAACAGAAGAAATATCGTATATTTGAATCAATATTTCAATTAAATCAACACTGATTAGAAATCATTTAAAATCACTTGTTATGTCCTTAGAAAACAAAAAATTCACTCTCGCACATCGCCTTTTACATTGGCTCATCGCTTTTGCTATTTTATTTTTAATGTTAACCGTTTTTTTAAGGCTGACTTGGATGGAAAAAAACAATGTGGCTGCCATTCTTGAAGAAAATTTAAAGGCATTGAACATTACTTTAAATCATGACGATGCTATAATAATTGCAAAAAAAATTCGCAAACCTATGTGGGATTGGCACATTTATTCCGGATATTTCTTAATTGGATTGTATGCGCTGAGATTGATAAACCTTTATTTTTCGGGTATCATTTTCCCAAATCCTTTCCAAAAATCAAGTAGTCTAAAACAAAAAATTCAGGGATGGACTTACATCATTTTTTATTTTTTGATGAGCATTTCCCTAATAACAGGATTCTTCATTGTAAACGGCTCCCCTGAATATAAAGACTTTCTGGAAACCATTCACGTTCAATCTATTTATTATGTCGTCCTTTTTATCATTATCCATATGGCAGGATTACTTATTTCCGAATTATCCAATGAAAAAGGAATTGTCTCAAAAATGATTCACGGAAAATAATATATTCTACAAAACAAAAACTCAGCAAGGTCAATGACTTTGAGGATGTATCTTTCAGTCTCTGACTGAAAAAAATTTAAAATAATCAAAAATATAATCGGTTGAAAAACACTTATATTTGAATCGGTCAAAATTGCAACAGTAACTGCAAAAATCAATAGCAAAAAATATGTCACAAGATACCAAAGAACTAAAACTCGCCGTCCTCATTGAGGCATAGCAATCTAGCATAAATTTAATATTTTTATTATGAGGAATACAGCAATTTTTTGTTTTATTATATCTATATTTTTTGTCTCTTGTAATGAAAAACATACTGATTTACCACCATTTTCAATTTTAATTTCTACTTTACCATCTCAAAATGAAGATATGCTATTCAATATAAATATTCCTAAAAATAATGTCCCTAATAATTTAGAAATAATATACCAAACTTTGAAATCTGATACTGTAAATATTCTTCAATATGATAAAAATAAAAATTTAATTTTTAAATATTATAGAAATTATTCTGGTGAAATAAAAAAAAGCAACTCATTAATAATGTCAGAAGGCAACGTTTATTCTGGAAATAAATTAGTAAGAACTTTCTATTTTCATTCAAATGTTGGGTTTCAAGAAATTGAATACAATTATAATGGAAGTAATATCATTGATGTAAAATCATATTAC
>DAORUG010000019.1:0-30104 GCA_035433125.1 Flavobacterium sp. | reverse complement strand
TCAACACCACCAAGGTCAATAAACACACCATAAGAAGTAATGTTTTTAACAACACCTTCTAATACTTGTCCTTTTTGTAATTTTCCAATGATTTCTTTTTTCTGTACTTCAATATCCGCTTCGATAAGCGCTTTGTGAGATACAACAACATTTTTGAATTCGTGGTTGATTTTTACCACTTTGAATTCCATGTTTTTATTTACATATACATCGTAGTCTCTAATTGGTTTAACATCAATTTGAGAACCTGGAAGGAAAGCTTCAATTCCGAAAACGTCCACGATCATACCGCCTTTAGTTCTGCATTTCACAAAACCAGTAACGATTTCTCCTGTTTCGTTAGCCGAAATAACTCTATCCCATGATTTGATAGTACGTGCTTTTCTGTGAGATAATACTAGTTGACCTGTTTTATCCTCACGGATGTCAATCAATACTTCTACTTTGTCACCTACTTTAAGTGCTGGATTGTAACGGAATTCGTTCAATGAAATAACCCCTTCCGATTTTGCGTTGATATCAACGATAACGTCTCTATCAGTAATTCTAACAACGATACCTTCTACTACTTCTTCTTGATCTGTCGCGATAAAAGTTTTTGAAACTAGGTCTTCGAATTCTTGTAAGTTTTTCTCATCTACGGCATCAATACCTTCTTCAAAGTTGTGCCAGTTAAAATTTGCTAAAAACTCTTCTTGTGATTTTAATTGTTCAGACATGCTGATTTAAAAATTTGTATTCTGCATTTTCTCGAGTTTCATAACGTGCTAGAAAACAACAGAAGTTGTTTGTATAATTAGTTTTTACCCAAAGGAAACTCTTATTCACCAAAAGGTGTGCAAAAGTAATTCTTTTATTTTGAACTACAAAATAATTCTCCAGAGATAATGGATTGATTTTTAGGAGCAAGACTTTTTGGGGTTTTTATAGGCTCTGCTCCCGCTATCCGCTATATCTTTTACAAAGCTTCCAGCCTTTTTGGGGCTGGAAGTTTTATAAAAGGATGCCGCTGCAATCGGGGCTATTTATGACAATTTGTTTTCATAATAGCTACCTAAAAAATAACTCTAATTTGCACCTCGGTTAGCCATAAAAATCTTCGCAAAATAATTAGTGCTCTAGATAAGCTGTAAATTAATTATTTGTATTTTTGATATAAATAAAAAATATAACATCGGCAACACAAAAAACGCAATGCTTTTTTTGTGTTGTCGAAAATAAATAATTAAAAATTAATCAATTAGAAATATCGTTGAGAGTTTCGTATATTTATGAGTTAGCGTTCAGGCTAAAAAGACCACTTGAATTCAATCACACAATGCGAAAGCTGAAAACCGATTAGAGTAAGTAAAAAAACAAAAATAAAAATGGGACTATTTAACAGATTATTTAACAAGGGTAATGAACCTGAAAAGATGGCATATTATAGAGCGAACTTATTTCAAAAAAATATTGCGTCACAAATTGAAACCGATTCTCTTGAGATAGCACTTAGTTTACATCATTCACTTGTTGGTATTACCGAGAATTTATTATCTATCAGAACTCTCAGTGGGGAACAATACAGTTTCCCAATTAGATATATTGAAAATGATTTTTCCACAACTACACATATAGGAAAATTTCAAAACGGGCGTGAATTTCGCCTTATACAACCCAATGATTTATCATTAAAAATGGCAAAATCTACTCATAATGCACTAGGTGCTTTTACATTAGGAAGTGTCAACCCAAATGGATGGGCAGTGCATTTCATTTTAACAGATAAAGATGATATCAGACAAACTAATATTTCTGAAAAAGGAAGTACAGAACAAATTCAAAAATTAATTCAAGGAGCTATGATGGGGATTCAGTTTGGATTGCACAATAAATTTATTGAATTTTCCAAACGACTTTTACCTATGATTGAAAATGACCCTTATGAATTGAATAACTTTGATGAAAGTGAAGATTTTATTCAAATTATGAAAAATAATCTTGAAGCATATAATAATACCGAAAGGAATATAATTAATAAAATTTGACTTAGCAAATACCGTATAGTTAAATTAGAATATAAATTAAAATCAAAATTAAAATGGGAATATTCGATTTTTTAAAACCTAATTCTAACAAACCGTCAATTGATTTAACAGACTTAAAATTTTTATCAGACGACCATACAAGGATTGAAAATGGGCATCCTACCGCTGCTAACAATAAAGGAGCCTGGAGAGGAATAAGAGTAAAGACTTTTGATAACAAAGTTTTCTACGTTACTATGTATAATATGAATGAAAATCATCCTATTTGGGGAGATAATATTCAAATGTCTGAAAAACAGATGAAAATGCTTGAAGAAACTGATGTTAAAATTGTATTGAGAGGTTTCGAAACTGACAGAATGGGTTCGTCTTTTGCAGATTATGGATTAACTCTCAATAAAAAAAATGGAATAATTGACGAAATTACTCTAAATATGTTTGACAGAAATATTAAAATAGTTTATAAAAAAGCATTAAAAAAAGAATCAACTCAAGTGGTTTCTTTTGAACAAATTAGATCAGAATTTTTCACAGGTGCAAATGCGTTGAATTCAAATAATTATTCTAAAGCAATTACAGCTTTTAACGAGACTTTAAATTTAATACAGATAGCTAATTACAATGATATAGAACTAGAATCTAGTTGCCATTATAATATTGGTAATTCATATAAATTTTCAAACCAGTTACAAGAAGCGATAGACTCTTTTTCATCTGCCTTAAATATAAAAGCAACTAATGAAGATGCATATTTAGGTTTGTCTGATTGTTACTTTTTATTAGAAAATAATAATTCATTAGAAAAAGCTAATAATATATTGTCTACTTGTATTTCATATTTTCCAAACAATAAAATTGCACATTTAAATAAAGGTGTAGCGTTATTTAAATTAAATAGATATAATGATGCTTATACTTCATTTAAAAAGGCACAACAACTTGGTGATGAAGACGCAGGAATTTACATTGAAGCTGTAAGAAAATATATTTAGTGTTACGACTCACTTAATAGTAAAATCCATCGAAGAAAGAGCTTATGAAGAAGATGAAAAACAATGGCGAGCGGAATTAATAGAAGAGGAAGAAAGGAGATGCAACGCTATGTTGGATAACATCAGCGGAGATTGGGGAGGACTAACTGGCGAAGAAGCTGAACTGGGCAGACAAAACTGTGATTAAAAATAGATAATATTTGTGATTTAATAGTAGAAAAAATGATAATTACTACCATAAACAATGAGGAAAATAATGTTCAAGAACAGATTTCTTTAAAACCACTTTATGTTTTTTTATATTATTTTCAGCGTCTTAACCTTGGTAAGATTGCCCAACTTTTAGATGATAACCAAACGTATCAAAATTTTGATAAATCTGAATTTCTAAACAAATTAAGTGTGGCATTCGATGAATTTATTTTAGCAGGTGATACTTATCTGAATCGACATCAAGGTTTCTGTAACAGTAAAACTTGCAATTATAAATCTAAAGGATACGTATTTATTGGAAATGTTTCCCGTAAATATTTTGAATTAATAGTAGAAATTAAAGATGGGGTTGTGAGTGATTTATATCAATGTCACAGTTTCAAATGCAATGATAAAGGGATAATTAAAAAGGGAATTGTTTTGATTAATGACGCCCCTTTTTAAACTAGCTTTACAAATCGCAATTTGTGCAAGTTCACCAGCTAGCACGAGCGTCTTGGCTCGTGAACACAATCAAAAGTAACTACATTTAAAATTATAATTGGCACGAGAGCAAAGCCCAGCTCTGCGAAGTGTGAATAAGTCGTAACTGCAAAATATAATCGTGATTGCTCTGCGAAGTCCCCAAATGATGTATATTTACAAAAACTAAACATTAATCAAAAATTCGCATTTATTAATTGAATGCACCAATTAAAATAAATTTAAAATGGATAATTTATTTAAAATAGTTAATGATGGTGAAATAATTACTATTACTGGAGATGAACTTTTATTAATTACATTCGTTGAGAGGAGGATTTATCAAAAGTATAAAATTAATAAACCTGAAGTACCAAATAAATTAGCAGGTTATCCATATTGGGTGTTTGAGTATAAAGATGTGCTTTTTAATTTGACTATGCCCAACTTTTTAGAAGCTTTAGAAACTAATGATTTTATTGAAGTAAAACTTATTCGTTGTGGAAAATATTTTAATATATACTCGTACTGTACAAAAAAACAAGTAAATGAACTTAATATAAAAATCGCTAAAAGAGGTAAAATTACGGGTCTTTTAGAAAAAATGAAAGTTTCTAAACTTTCATTAATTGAAGAATTTGAATTAGTTGAATGGTATAATGCTTCTAAACCCCGATAGTGCGGATTTGCAATCCGTGCCCATAATCGAGAGCAAACAACAACCCACATAAATACTAGAAATTAAGAATTATTAATGCAAGATTTAAAACCAAACGAACAGCGGTCTCAAAATGCAATTCTCCTAATTTGGATTGCTTTGGCAATGAATTGTATATCCTTAGTTTCCAGTTATTTTCAATACGATTTACTGCAAACAGCCGCTAATGGAGGCGAAATTTCGGCAGAAGCTGTAACTTCAAATGATAATCGGGAACAAGCCATTGGTATCATTCAAATTATAGTTTTTGTAGTGTCCGCCATTACTTTTATTCAATGGTTCCGTCGGGCTTATTTCAATCTTCATTTGAGAGTGAATCGATTATCGCAGACCGAAGGTTGGGCTGCAGGTTGTTGGTTTGTGCCTATTGTAAACCTATTTAGACCGTATCAAATAATGAAAGAAATGTTTCAGGCAACTCATTTCTTTTTAAAACAAAATGAGGTGCATACAAGAGAGCATCTATCAACATCTTCGTTGAGTTTATGGTGGACATTTTGGATTATTGATCGCTTTGTTGGACAGTTTGTTTTAAAATACTCTATGAAAGCGGATACAATTGAGGAATTGACTACTAGTACAATTGCTCAACTAATTTCCAATGGCATTGGAATCGTATTGGCAATAATTACCATAAATATCATTACGGAATATAGCAAACTGGAACTAGTATTGCATAAAGTAAAAATAACGGAATAAAATTCAACTCCCAGCCATAGCGATCAGTAATTAACTCTGGCTTTCACACCCAGCTTGTAAAAAAATCAGCTAATTTGGTTTGTCTTTTTAATGATTTCTGGAATCAAAGTTTTCAAATAATCAGGTGTTTTTGTTATTGAAGAAATTTTTCCTGATTCAATTGATAAAATATGGGTTGGATGCTTGAGGTATTTGGATGAATCGAATAAATCTATGTAATCAAAATAATTGAAATAGGAATTTAAATTATCATATCCATCATAATACCGTTTTTCTATTTCTTTTTCGGGTACGTAATGCCCCCCATTTTCAACTCGAATAGCTACCCTTTTTTTAGCTTCTTGTATGGAGTCAAGACACAGAAAAATAAGATGCAAATCATATCCGTTATTTTTAAATAGTTCAGGCCAATGAAGCGGAGTCGAATTGAAGTTAGTCTCATAACAAAAGCTTGATTTGCTTTCGATTGCTATTTTTATTTGGCTTTCTAATTCATTAAATGCCATCCTATGAGCCATTGCCTCTTTGAACTCCGAATCAATCAAAGAATTATAGCATCTTAAAAATTGAGAATCATAATCAAATGGAGTAAAATTGTTAGGAGCTAGTAGTTTAGAAAAAGTTGATTTTCCAGAGCCATTGCACCCTGCTATGATAAGCAAAACAGGCTTAGACATTCTTGAATTGTGGAGCTACAGCAGGTTTTTTTTGATTTTTACCCAATTTGAGGTTTTTTTCATAAACAGCCACTTGTAACTTAACTAAAGGCATTGCTTTTTTCATTTGCTCTATAGCAAATTGCACTCTTTGATTAGTATTTGAAATATCTTTCATAATCACAAATTTACAAAAAAAATAAATAGTACAAATAGGCTAACAAAATAAAAAAAAGCGGCTTTACTAATTGTCGTTTTTGACTCTATAAAATCAGTTGCATCATTTGTAATAAAATTATTATTTATATATTTGTTTGGCAATTGCTAACCCGTAGTACGAAGTCCGAAGGGAAGTCAGTTGGTTAGTGCCACTACCCAACTGAAATCAAAATGCACGAAGCCTCCAAACTCATATCTTCATACCCTTTATATGTAAGGCTAAAACGAAGCACCTACAGACAAAAAAATTTATTAACTTTGATAACTAAATCTTTAAAAAAATGGCAAAACAAATTTTTATCAATTTAGCAGTAACCAACTTGCAAAAATCTATGGATTTTTATACTGCATTAGGGTTTACAAACAATCCTCAATTTTCGGACGATACTGGAAAGTGCATGGTTTGGAGTGAAAATATCTTTGTAATGATTTTGAACCACGAAAAGTTTGCATCATTTGCAACCAAACCCATAGCAGACACAAAATCAAATGTAGCAGCACTATTATCATTATCGGTAAACAGTGTCGATGAAGTAAACAGCATTATGACAAATGGACTTCAAGCCGGTGGAATAGAACCCAGCGAAATGAAAGATTATGGTTTTATGCAAATGCGAACAATCGAAGATTTTGATGGACACACTTGGGAGATTTTCTATATGGACATTTCAAAACTTCCAACAGAACAAGCTGCCGGACAATAATGGGAATGGTACGCCCTTGAAGCTCGCACTCAATGCCATTAAATTAAACTACTTTAGCCGTCTCTTCGATTTTGACTAGTAATGCGACAGCTTTACTAGTCAAAATTGTATCGAGAAGCCCTGCTGGTACAAAGCCTCCCGACTTCGCACCCACTGCAAGATCCAGCGACAACACCCATAGATCGAAACCGCAGAGCAAAGACACTGCATAAACAAAAAACCAATTATGAATAGACTTGTTGTAATACTGCTGACATTTTTACTTTTTGGCATTAATGGTAATGCACAGCAACCGTATCACCCAAAAATGGAGAAAGTTTTTCTTGATGAAAAACACAACAAAAAAGGACGGGTCAAGGACGGGTCAGAAGTATGGCTGAAGTATGGATACTGTATGGATAGTGTATGGCTGTGGTACCCCCAATCTGACCCAAAAAAATGAAATTCACTTTTTCACTAGTCCAAACCACTATCCCAATAGTAGAGAAATAGAAAACAAAGTCCACTCATCTCCCCATCAAAGCCCCATCAAAGCCTGGGCTGTGGTACCCCCTACTGAGTTAAAAATATACTAAATATCCTTTCTAATATTGGCATATCGGAAAAAGTCGATATATTTGCACTATGGATTACATAGAAGTATTTAAGGCATTATCAAACAAGTCCAGACTGCAAATGCTGGAATGGTTAAAAGAACCCGAAATCAATTTTCCGGAGCAAATCCACTCAGGTTTTGAGCATGGTGTTTGCGTAGGACAAATCCAAGCCAAAGCAGGACTCACCCAATCCACCGTTTCCGAATATTTGTCTATTCTCCAACGCGCGGGTTTCATCGAATCGAAACGTGTCGGACAATGGACCTACTACAAACGCAACGAAGAAGCCTTTACGGCACTAAGTAAAATAATAGAATCTAATTTATAAAATACAATGAACACAAATAATTTATTTACGCCCTTCAACCTGAAGACGCTAAATCTAAAAAACAGAATTGTAATGGCGCCAATGACGCGCTCTTTTTCTCCAAATGGAATTCCTACTGATGAAGTAGCCGCTTATTATCAAAAACGTGCCGAAGGCGAAGTAGGTTTAATATTATCCGAAGGAACCGTTATCAACAGACCTTCCTCCTCCAATGATGCCAATGTTCCTCACTTTTATGGCGATCAGGCTTTGGCAGGATGGAAAAAAGTAATTGATGAAGTGCATTCGGCTGGCGGCCAAATGGGGCCACAAATTTGGCATATGGGAATTATGGACAACCACCATTCCGGTTGGGTGCCGCCAGTACCTTTCGAAGGACCATCGGGATTAAACCGACCAGGATTCAGCAACGGAACTACAATGACCACCAAAGATATCGAAGACACGATACTAGCTTTTGGACAAGCTGCCGCTGACGCCAAAAGATTAGGGTTTGACTGTATCGAAATTCACGGCGCTCACGATTATCTGATTGATCAGTTTTTCTGGGAAGCGACCAACCTACGTACTGATATTTATGGTGGAAAAACGCTTGCAGAGCGTACTCGTTTTGCCGTAGAAGTAATCAAAGAAATCAGAAAACAAGTGGGCGAAGACTTTGCAATCATTATCCGTCTTTCTCAGTTCAAACCCGCTGATTATAACTACAAATTAGCCAAAACACCTCAAGAAATGGAAGCTTGGTTAAGTCCGTTGGTGGATGCCGGTGTCGATATTTTACATTGTTCACAACGTCGTTTTTGGGAACCTGAATTCGAAGAAAACGATCTTAACTTTGCAGGCTGGGCTAAAAAAATAACTGGGAAACCAACCATTACTGTAGGTTCTGTAGGACTGTCTAGCGATTTCTTCGGAGCATTTGCAGGTGAAAGTTCACAACCAACTTCTTTAGATGAACTAACAAGACGTTTAGACCGAGGCGATTTTGACTTAGTAGCAGTAGGACGACCTCTCCTATCCGACCCAAACTGGGTGACCAAAATAAAATCAGGAAAAATGGATCAATTAGTTGGCTTTAGTAAAGAAGCTTTAGGCGAATTGGTGTTGGTATAATAACCCTAACAATCACAAAAAAACCTCCTTTAAATCAACTTTAAAGGAGGTTTTATATTGATAAAAACTTTTGTTAATGACTCACATTCGCCACTTCTTCCGGATTGTGTTTGTGTTTGAATAATATTGCAAAAGCTATCGCAATTACCAAAGCATAACCAGCAAAACTCAACCAGATATTATGCCAGTCTTTAATCCCATCTTCTGTAAAATAAGTGTCTATTACATAACCGCTAACTTTACTTCCTAAATAAGCTCCAACTCCATTTGTCATCATCATAAACAAACCTTGAGCTGAAGAACGAATTTTAGAATCGGTTGTAGTTTCAACAAATAAAGAACCCGAAATATTGAAGAAATCAAAAGCCATTCCGTAAACGATACAAGATAAAATAATCATCCATAATCCATCCGCTGGATTACCATAAGCGAACAGTCCAAAACGTAAAAACCAAGCTACCATAGAAATTAGCATTACTTGTTTTATTCCGAATCTTTTCAAGAAAAATGGTATTGCCAAAATAAATAAGGTTTCCGAAATTTGAGAAATCGACATTATAAATGTGCGTCCTTCCACAACAAATGATTTCTTATACTCAATAATTTTACCAAAATCATCCAAATACGCATCACCATACATATTAGTCAATTGCAATGCTGCTCCTAAAAATAAAGAGAATAATAAAAACATTGCCATTTTAGGATTTGAAAATAATTTAAAAGCATTCAATCCTAATTGCTCTGCAAAAGAAGCGTCCTCTGCAATAAGTTTTTGTGGTGGGCATTTAGGAAGTGTAAAAGAATAAATACCCAATACAATTGCAAAAAATGCTGCAATATAAAATTGATTGGCCGCTATTGGACTACTAAAAACAGAGGCTATAGAATTCCCAATACTTAATGCAAAAGCCGAAAATACTTGACCTTTATCTTGACCTAACACCCACTCAAATGTTGGTGGCGTAGCCGAACTAAAAATATTCGTCAACCACATCGCTACAATAAATCCAACTGTTCCCCAAACCCTAATTCGTGGAAAGTCTTTTACAACATCATATTTATTGCTTTTTAAAATATTATATGCAATAGAATTTGACAATGAAATAGTCGGCATATAGCAAATCATTGCTCCAAATATTACATAATATAAAGTATTAGGATCATTAACACTTGGTACATAAAATAAAATTAATCCATATAAAATATGAAGAATTCCATATAATTTTTCAGCGTTTAACCATTTGTCAGCAATGATTCCCGTAATCGCAGGCATAAATAATGAAGACAATCCTAAGGTTGAAAATATGGCACCAAATTCTGCCCCTGTCCATCCTTTTGCATTAAAACAGTACGTTCCGATTGTAATCAGCCAAGCTCCCCAAACAAAAAACTGAAGAAAACTCATTAGCGTGAGCCTATTCTTAATATTCATAATAATGTAGTTTAATTTAAAAAGTATCTTATCTATTGGGTAAATCTAAGAATAATTTAAGATAATTAAATAAAAAACGAGAATTCTTTTACATAAAAAAAACAGCTCTTGGGGAAAGCTGTTTTTCTAACTAATTTACAACCAAAACTCAATTATTATTATTATTTTATAAATAGTAGGTTAAGTTTTAAAGTAGATTGTGGGGCAAACTTTTTTAATTCTTAATAACCAATTTTAATGTTTATAAATAGTAGGTTAAGTTTTTAAAGTAGATTGTGGGGCAAACTTTTTAAATTCTTAATGACTGAGTTTGTTGTTTTAATTTCTATGGTGTAAATATACGTCGTTTATCGTTTAAAATACAAATAAAATCGATGAAATACACAATATATTTTCATATACCTGTAATTAACTTACAAATAAAGAAAATTATAAATTATTAAAACATTGCAAAAGAGAGTAGAAAATTATAATAGTTAAGGAGCAAGTCTATCAATCTTCCAAAAATAATCCTCTTGCAACTGATACCGAATTCTATCGTGAAGTCTGTTGGGTCTTCCTTGCCAAAATTCAACTGCCACAGGTCGGATTAAGTAGCCACCCCAATAATCGGGTCTTGGAATCTCCTTTCCTTCAAAATCGGTTTCTAATTGTTTTAAAGAATCTTCCAAAACGCTTCGGGAGGCAATAATCTCACTTTGATTCGAAACAATGGCACCCAATTTGCTTCCTGTTGGTCGGGATTCAAAATAACCGTCAGAAAGATTTTCAGATATTTTCTCGGCTACTCCTTTAATAATAACTTGGCGCTCGAGTGACGACCAAAAAAAAGAAAGGCAAACATTCGGATTATTGGCAATAGCCCTACCCTTTTCAGAATTATAATTGGTATAAAAAATAAAACCTTCATAGGTGAATTGCTTCAAAAGCACCACTCTCGACTTCGGAAAACCATCCAAACCAAGCGTCGAAACCGTCATAGCATTCACTTCATCGACTCCACCAAAATCTTCGACTTCGTGAAACCATCTGTTGAATAAATTGATAGGATCTTCTGGAATATTAGTTTCCAAAAGTTCGTTTTTTTCGTATGATTTTCTATAATTACTTAAGTCTTCCATTGTTTAATTTCTTTAGTTACAAAAATAAGCAAACTTATTCTCATAAAAGAATAAACTGCAAATGTTGCAAACATTCTATTCTTATTTAAACCATTAAGATATTAAGTAAATTAAGAAATACTGGAAAACTTAATTCTCTTAATATCTTAATGGTTCAGATCATTATAAATAGGCCTTAAGTTTTAATCTAGAAAAATCACTTAATTAAAATCAAAACTCAAATGATTTTCCATCATCGGCCAAAAGAATATTAGGAAAAATGGTTTCAGCTTGCTCTTTGAAAAGTTCAATACTTTCATATCGAGTAGAATAATGTCCCAAAACTAATTGTTTTACATTGGCTTTCAAAGCAATAGTCGCAGCTTCTTTTGCAGTACAATGCATTGTTTTTCCCGCCAAAGCTTCCTCTGAATCCAAAAAAGTAGATTCGTGATACAAGACATCAACTTCGTTTATAATAGGAATAATATTTTCGTTGTAAACCGTATCCGAGCAAAAAGCGTAACTCAACGGCGGAACTGGATCAAATGTCAGTTTTGAATTTTCAATAACGCGACCATCATCCAAGGTAATGTCTTTTCCGTTCTTGATATTTTGATAATAACATCTGTCGATTTCGTAGTTTTGAACAGCGTCCAAATTCAATTTTCGCTCTCTAATTTTCTCTTGAAACAGAAAACCATTGGTGTAAACCCTGTGTTTTAAAGGAATGGTTTTTACAATTACTTTATCGTCTTCAAAAATAACTTCACTTTCTTTGGATTCTAATTCGTGGAAAAACAACCCATACCCTGGCCAAGAATTGGATAATTTTAATTGCAAATTGATAACTTCCTTGATTCCTTTTGGACCATAAATATGCAAATCGGTAGTACGATTCAGAAGCGAAAAAGTAGAAATCAAACCTATTAACCCAAAAAAGTGATCGCCATGTAAATGCGAAATAAACACCTGATTGATTTTAGAAAACTTGATTTTGTTTTTGCGCAATTGCACCTGAGTTCCTTCGCCGCAATCAATTAGAAATAGTCTATTTCGAATTTCTAAAACCTGTGAAGTTGGATTGGTAAAAGTCCGTGGTGTGGCTGCATAACAACCGAGTATGGTTAAATTCATTTTATAGTTATGGGTTATGAGTTAAACTTATAACTCTTAACTAATTACTTTATTGATGCTGAAAATTTTTACTATTCTTTTCTTTATTATATTTTCTTATTTCAACAACCATTGAAATAGCCATTAAGGTATTTGCAAAAATTCCCCAATAATTAATTTCTTTGTTTACTAAAAAATTGAAAATATTTAAAATGATTAAAATAATAAATACAATTAACAGCACTATTCTAAAATTCTGAGTTCTTTTCGGGTTACTATAAAAATCCATAAAATACGAGTTAACTATTTAAAATCCCAAATCTCTCTCAATCTCTTCCATTTCGATAATATCGTGTGCTTCCTGTAAAGATCGAACAACCGCTAATTTATCAGAAACAGCATTAAAATCAGGCTCCGAAGTCACAATAATAAATGATTTTTTTGCTTTTCTATGGGTTTTGGAAAGTGGCAAAAAACTTTCTATTTCTTTTACAGGAAGTGTTTTATACTTCCGAATATCAACAATAATATTGCTTTTTTGGAACGTTTTGTATTCGTTAGTCAATTTCAAACGAAATGAATCCAAATCACCTTGTGTATCTTTTAGGATAACAGTATGCCCTTTTTGTTCTACCTTCATGACGCTAAAATTTATAGTATTGCTAATTTACAAAGAAAATTTGTGCTTTGAAAACGGATGAAGAAATAATAATTACTGAATTTTCGAAGCCAATAAATAAATTACTGCCATTCGGATAGCAACTCCATTTTCGACTTGGTTCAAAATTACCGATTGTTTGGAATCGGCTACATCCGATGTGATCTCTACCCCACGATTGATTGGACCTGGGTGCATAATTACGATTTCTTTATTCAGCGAATCGAGTAAGGTTTTATCCAATCCGTATTGCTGTGCATATTCTCGTGTTGAAGGGAAAAAATTCACATCCATTCTTTCGTTTTGCACTCGAAGCATATTGGCTACATCGCACCATTCTAATGCTTTACGCAAATCAGGTTCAACTGTAACTCCAAGTGATTCAATATATCTTGGAATAAGTGTTTTGGGACCACAAACTTTAACTTCGGCACCTTGCATTTGCAAAGCATAAATATTAGAAAGTGCTACTCTAGAATGTAAAATATCACCCACAATCACTACTTTTTTTCCAGCTACATCACCCAGTTTTTCACGAATGGAATAACTGTCCAATAAAGCTTGGGTTGGATGTTCGTGCGCTCCATCTCCGGCATTTACAATACTTGCTTTCACGTTTTGTGACAAAAAATGAGCCGCTCCAGGACTGGAATGTCGCATCACCACCATATCGACTTTCATCGAAAGAATATTATTTACGGTATCAATCAGAGTTTCTCCTTTTTTAACCGAAGATTGCGCTGCCGAAAAACTAATCACGTCGGCTGATAAACGTTTTTGTGCTAATTCAAAGGAAAGTTTGGTTCGGGTACTGTTTTCGAAAAAGATGTTAGCAATAGTGATGTCACGAAGTGAAGGGACTTTCTTTATGGGACGATTAATAACTTCTTTAAAATGATCGGCGGTTTCAAAAATGAGGTCAATATCTTTCTTGTTGATATATTTTATTCCTAATAAATGATTTACACTTAACTCGCTCATTTTCTATTATTTATTAATTAAATAAACGGCATCTTCACCGTCTTGTTCTTTCCAACACACCTGCACTTTCTCGTCGTTGATAGCGTCCACCTGACGACCGCGATAATCGGGTTGAATAGGCAAATGACGACTAAAACGACGGTCAATAAGCACCAATAATTCAATTTCCGATGGTCGCCCAAAGGATTGAATAGCAGTCAATGCCGACCGAATACTTCGACCAGTATATAAAACATCGTCTATAAAAACGACTTTCTTATTTTCGACGATAAAATCGATTTGGGTTTTGTTGGCTTCCAAGGGTTTGTTGGTTCTGCGGAAATCATCTCTAAAAAATGTGATGTCCAAATAACCCAAAGCAATTTTTGGAATACCGTATTCATTTACCAACATATCTTTTAATCGCTCCGCCAAGAAAGTACCTCGTGGCTGGATACCAACTAAAATAGTATCCGAAAAATCAAGATGTTTTTCGACTAACTGACAGGCCAAACGATGCAGAATGATATTGACTTCTTTGGAAGTGAGCAATACTTTTTGACTCATATGTTGCAAATATTTGTTTTTTTAACTTTGGTTAAGCAAATATACAAATTCCGATTTAGGATTTATCCATTCGAAGCCTAGAAAAAATTATTTATTATTTTCCAAAAGAAATCCAAGTGGCCTTATGCCAAATATACTCCAATGGTCCTTGTCTGTGCTTCGAAAGCCACCATTTACAGAAATGCAATTGCAAAACAAATAGAACAATTCCGATTAACAATGAATAAGTCGCCCCAGTATATTCAACAAGTCCCAAGCCATATCGGTAGTAAATAAAGCAACCTACAATAGATTGCAAAATATAATTGGTTAGACTCATTTTTCCAAAAGGAATAAGTTTTGAAAAAAGATTTTGTACCGAATCTTTTTGATATAACAATATAAAGGTTGAAACCAAAACAATCATAAAAGCCAGATTAGACCAAGAGTTTATAATCACTGAAAGGCTGGTCGCCAATGCTTTTCGCTCTATGATTTCAGGTAAAAAAGTTTTGAAAGCAAACAACGGAATAAAAAGAACGATGGCATATTGCAATGCTTTTTTCCAAAACAAATTACTTTCAACCGATGCGATAAAAAGTTGCTTTCGCCCTAACAGCATTCCAAACATAAATAAGGCTGGAGCTTGAAAAAAGCGTCCGTTTTCCCAAGACCAAAATACAGATGCCCATCTTCCAATGGTTAGATTTCCTATTGCATAATCCATAAAAGAATTGCTTTTTAAATAGTCACCCATCATCCCAAAATAATGATCCGATAAATTGGGCATTGGAACAAATTCCGGATGCAAGAGCATATAAAAATACTTCATCCACTCTAAAGGCTGCAACATCAAAATTAGGGCGGTA
The DNA here is from genome assembly GCA_035433125.1 of Flavobacterium sp. Lineage (GTDB taxonomy): Bacteria > Bacteroidota > Bacteroidia > Flavobacteriales > Flavobacteriaceae > Flavobacterium. The sequence goes on along the minus strand of DAORUG010000019.1, from coordinate 14,696 downwards.
ATAAAAACGGCCTTGTCATTCCATTTGCAAACCAGAACCAAAACCACTCCCAAAATCGCATAAAGCACTAGAATATCGCCTTCATAAAACACAGTATTGAGAATACCAAATCCCAACAACAATAGCAATCGCCAAAGAAATCGCAGTCTAAAATCATTTCCTTTTTTCTCTTGATTGTCGTTTTGAATGTAAAAGCTAAAGCCAAAAAGTAAGGCAAAAATAGCATAGGACTTTCCGCCAAAAAGAAAAAACAAGGTTTCCCAAATTATTTTGTCCAAGATTTTCATCCATTCCGGTAAGGCTTCTGGAAAATAATAGTAATCAAAATGTTCGATGTTGTGGAGTAACATAATAGACATAATGGCAAAACCTCTCAAGGCATCAACCACTTCTATTCTTGGTGATTTAAAATTTAAAGTGCTGTTTGACATAATTGGATTCAAAAAAATGATTGGTTTCTCAAAAGTATTTTATTTCTCTATTATAAACTAAAAATCTATTTTAAAATTCATTAAATAACTTATAAACCACACATTAAATTTCAAAAAAAAATCCCGCTACATCGCAGCGGGAAATTCTATATGAGATTGCTTCGTACCTCGCAATGACAAATTCGCATTTTTAAGAATACATCTTCGTTCTTAATTCCTGAACCCCTTCGTTATCCAAGTATTCATCGAAAGTCATATATCGGTCAATGGCACCTCTTGGGGTCAATTCCACTACTCTATTTCCAACGGTTTGGGCAAACTCGTGATCGTGTGTGGTGAAAATCACAGAACCTTTATAGTTTTTTAATGAGTTGTTGAAAGCTGTAATCGACTCCAAATCCAAGTGATTGGTTGGTTCGTCAATCATCAAAACATTGGCTCTTTCCATCATCATTCGAGATAACATACAACGTACTTTTTCTCCTCCTGATAAAACATTGCAAGTTTTCAAAGCTTCTTCTCCCGAGAAAATCATTTTTCCCAAGAAACTACGAATATTCACTTCATCACGTTCTTCTTCTGTTTTTACCCATTGACGCAACCAGTCCACCAATGAATAATCATTTTCGAAAAACGAGTGATTATCGCCTGGCAAATAAGCTTGATTAGTAGTAACTCCCCAATCATAAGTCCCTGAATCGGCGGTTTGATTTCCGTTCAATATTTCATAGAATGCAGTTGTAGCACGAGAATCCTTCGAGAAAAGCACGATTTTATCGCCTTTGGCCATATTCAAATCGACTCCTTTAAACAAAGTATCTCCATCGACAGAAGCACTTAGGTTTTGAACATTCAAAATCTGATCTCCCGCTTCACGTTCTTGGTCAAAAATAATCGCTGGATAACGACGGCTTGATGGTTTAATTTCTGAAATATTCAATTTAGAAATCATTTTTTTACGAGAAGTAGCCTGTTTTGATTTGGCCACATTCGCACTAAAACGACGAATAAATTCTTCTAATTCCTGTTTCTTTTCTTCGGCTTTTTTGTTTTGTTGCGCACGTTGTTTGGCCGCTAATTGACTGGATTCATACCAAAAAGTATAGTTTCCTGAATAGTGATTGATTTTAGAAAAATCAATATCAGAAATATGAGTACAAACGGCATCCAAAAAGTGACGGTCGTGAGAAACCACGATTACGGTATTTTCATAATTTGCCAAGAAATTTTCTAACCAAGCAATCGTTTCAAAATCCAAATCATTAGTAGGCTCATCCATAATTAGCAAATCGGGATTGCCAAACAAGGCTTGCGCCAAAAGCACTCGCACTTTTATTTTTCCTTCTAAATCGCCCATTAAAGTATAATGATTGTCTTCGGTAATTCCAAGATTCGAAAGCATTGAAGCGGCATCAGAATCGGCATTCCAACCGTTCATTTCTTCAAATTGCACTTGAAGCTCTCCTATTCTGTCTGCGTTTTCATCGGTATAATCCATATACAAAGCATCCATTTCGGTTTTAATTTTATGCAAAACCTTGTTGCCCATCATTACGGTTTCGAGAACAGTATGCTCATCAAACATATTGTGGTTCTGATTTAAAACCGACATACGTTTTCCGGGTTCTAAGTGAATGTTTCCAGAGGTTGGATCCATATCACCCGAAATTATTTTAAGAAAAGTGGATTTTCCAGCTCCGTTTGCGCCGATAACTCCGTAAACATTACCGTGGGTAAAAACAGTATTTACTTCGTCGAACAAAATTCTTTTGCCAAACTGAACTGATAAATTATTAATAGATAACATAAATTACTTTTTATAAATTTTTTGCAAAAGTACAAAAAAATGACCAAATTTAAATTCAAATGTTAAGAACAAATTGAATTGAAAATTTAAATTTCTAACAAGGGAATTTAGAAGTAGAATTCAGAATTTATTAAAATTCTAAATCTATAAATACAGTTTGTTGAATAAATCCAACCGTTGGTATATTTTTCACAATTTTTATCCTATTAATTTTTTTTTGTTTCCCATTAACTTTACATTTACTGCTATTAATAATTTATAAACTATATAACCTAATACCTAATTTTTATTATGAATTCAGATAATTCAAAAACCAATTGGGGGCAATTTATTCCCCTAGTAACTGTATTTTTCTTTTGGGGATTTGTTGCCGCTAGTAACGATATTTTAATCCCAGTTTTCAAAAAAGCATTTGATTTAACCCAAGGTCAAAGTCAATTTGTTTCCTTGGCTTTTTATATTTCTTACACCGTAGGCTCCCTAATGTATATGGGAGTTTCTTTATTAATGAAACAAGATTTAGTTAACAAAATTGGATATAAAAATGGACTGGCACTTGGATTGGTAATTTCTGCTCTTGGAACATTGTTGTTTTATCCTGCGGCAAATACAGGTTCATATCCATTAATGCTTGCTGGTTTATTCACTGTTGGTTTGGGATTTTCTTTGCAACAAACCGTTGCCAATCCGTTGGCAATTGCATTGGGTCCGATAAAAACAGGTTCTCAACGATTGACATTGGCGGGTGGAATCAATAATTTTGGTACAACGATTGGACCACTAATTGTGAGTTTTGCTATTTTTGGTTCCGCAGCATCTGGTAATACAGATATGAGTATTGAAAGCGTTAAAATCCCTTATTTAATATTAGGAGTGGCTTTTATAATTGTAGCCGTTTTATTGAAATTTTCTTCCTTGCCGGAACATCCTGAAACGATAGTAGAATCTGTAGAAGATAAAGCATCTGCAAAAAGTTCAGCTTTGCAATATCCTCAACTGATTATGGGAATGATTGCCATTTTTCTGTATGTTGGTGTCGAAGTTTCTACAGCGGCTAATTTGCCAGCTTATATGGAAAGTAAATTAGGTTTTGCCATTGGTGATATTGCTCCTTATGTGTCTTTATATTGGGCGAGTTTAATGATTGGTCGTTGGACTGGAGCTGTTGAAGCTTTTACCGACAATATGACTACTCAAAAAGTGCTGCGTTTCTTGGCTCCTTATTTAGCGTTTGGTGTTTTCTTGTTTGTAAATGCAATAGCTAAACACGATTTAACTCCTTTCTACATTTATGGATTAATTATTTTAGTTTTGATTGGAGCAGATATGGCCAGCAAAGGAAATCCTGCCAGAATGTTGCTTATTTTTTCTGTATTAGGAATTGTGGCTCTATTTACTGGAATGGCAACCACCGGAATGGTTAGCGTTTATGCATTTACGAGTGTTGGTTTATTTTGTAGTACACTTTGGCCTTGTATTTTTACTTTGGCAGTAAGCGGATTAGGAAAAAATACTAGTCAAGGAAGTAGTTTCTTGATTATGATGATTATGGGTGGCGGAATTATAGCTTGGTTACAAGGAGAAGTTGCCGGAAGTATTGGAATCCAAAACAGCTACATTGTTGGTGTTTTATGTTTTGCCTATTTAGCTTTTTATGCTTGGAAAGTAAGCGGAATACTAAGAGCTCAAGGAATTGATTTTGACAAAAAGATCAGTGGAGGACATTAAAATATTCCACTTATACACAAAAAAAAGGACTCGCAAAACGAGTCCTTTTTTTTATTCGACAATCAATTTAAACTGATTGTTCTTCTGCTTTCTTTTTTGCTTTTTTCTCTTTGTAAGCTTCCCAAGTAGCTCCGCCAACCCAATAGGAAACGAAACCAACCAAGAAAAACATTAACCAGAATCCTATTGTAAGAACGGTTAAGAAAAGCAAAAAGCCTAAATACTGTGTAAAATCAAACATTTTTTCCGGAATTTTTGAATGTAGCCACAAATGTATGTTTAATATTTTTTCTTACCAATAAATAGTGGATAATATTTTTTATAAACAGAAGTAATTTGTAAATTTAGAAACATTTGAATTCCATTTCTTTAGCTATTACTATTGAATTTGTTAAAAGACAAATTAAAACAAAATCTAAAACGATCCTAAAATGAGGTACAGAATAGAAAAAGATACGATGGGTGAAGTGCAAGTTCCAGCCGATAACTATTGGGGAGCACAAACCGAACGTTCCAGAAACAATTTCAAAATTGGACCTTCAGCTTCCATGCCAAAAGAAATCATAGAAGGTTTTGCTTATCTAAAAAAAGCCGCAGGTTACGCCAATTTTGATTTGGGTGTTCTGACAATCGAAAAACGAGATGCCATTGCCGAAGTTTGCGACGAAATCTTGGACGGAAAACTAGCTGATGAATTTCCGTTGGTCATTTGGCAAACGGGTTCGGGAACGCAAAGCAATATGAACGTCAATGAAGTAATTGCCAATCGAGCGCAGGTTTTAAAAGGATTTGTTATTGGCGAAGGAGAACCATTCATCAAAGCGAATGACGATGTCAATAAATCGCAATCTTCCAATGACACCTTCCCTACTGCAATGCACATTGCAGCCTACAAAGTCGTGGTAGAAAACACTATCCCCGCTGTCGAAAAATTAAGAGATACTCTTCAAGCGAAAGCAATAGAATTCAAAGCAGTAGTAAAAATTGGCCGAACCCATTTAATGGATGCTACGCCTTTGACTTTGGGACAAGAAATTTCAGGTTATGCAGCCCAATTGAGTTATGGTTTGAAAGCACTCAAAAATACTTTGGCACATTTATCCGAAATCGCTTTGGGCGGAACTGCCGTTGGAACTGGATTGAATACACCTCTTGGATATGACGTAAAAGTAGCCGAATATATTGCCGAATTCACAGGACATCCATTTGTAACCGCTCCCAACAAATTCGAAGCTTTGGCAGCTCACGATGCTATTGTCGAATCCCACGGCGCATTGAAACAATTAGCAGTTTCCCTAAATAAAATTGCAAACGATATTCGAATGATGGCTTCAGGGCCGCGCTCGGGAATTGGCGAAATTCATATTCCGGAAAACGAACCGGGTTCCTCGATTATGCCTGGAAAAGTAAATCCAACCCAATGCGAAGCCTTGACCATGGTTTGTGCTCAAGTGATGGGAAATGATGTGGCAATTTCCGTTGGAGGAATGCAAGGGCATTATGAACTGAACGTTTTCAAACCCTTGATGGCGGCAAACTTCCTGCAATCGGCTCGATTGTTGGGCGATGCTTGCTTATCATTTAATGAACATTGCGCCAGCGGAATAGAACCCAATTACAAACGCATTGAAGAATTGGTCAATAATTCTTTGATGCTGGTTACTGCTTTGAATACAAAAATAGGCTATTACAAATCGGCCGAAATTGCTCAAACCGCTCACAAAAACGGAACAACTTTAAGGGAAGAAGCCATTCGTTTAGGTTATGTTTCTGCCGAAGATTTTGATGCTTGGGTGAAACCCGAAGATATGATTTGAAATAATTATAAGGTATAAAAAAACCTCACAAGCTTCAACTAGTGAGGTTTCCCAATACTGCGCAACTACATTTATTGTATTTATTCCGATAACAATTCAAAAACCTGATGAGCAATTTCTACCTCTTCATTGGTAGGAACTACTAAAATTTTAGTTTTAGATTGTGGCAAATTGATTTCACGAATTTCTTTCGAACGCAATTCATTTTTATCCGAATCCAATTCAATTCCAAAATATTCCATATTGGTGCAAACTAATTTTCGGATGTACGAAGAATTTTCTCCGATTCCAGCTGTGAAAATAATAGCATCTAATCCACCCAAAGCAGCTGCATAAGAACCAATATATTTCTTGATTCGGTAAGCGTTCATATCCAAAGCCAATTGACAATCTTTGTTTCCTTGCTCGGCATTCGATTCTATATCTCTCAAATCACTAAAACCAGTTAGACCTAGCATCCCACTTTGTTTTTGCAACATCGTATTCACTTCGGCGAGGGAATAACCCAAAGCATTTACCATATGAAAGATAACCGATTGATCTACATCTCCGCTTCGGGTTCCCATAATCAAACCATTCATTGGGCCAAAACCTAAGGTAGTATCGATACTTTTTCCGTCTTTTATAGCAGTCATACTACAACCATTTCCTAAATGGATGGTAATAATTTTGGATGATTTCTCTAAGTAATTGATTGCTTTCTCCGAAACATATTTATGACTTGTTCCGTGAAAACCGTACACTCGTATTTTATTATCAGTCAAAAGATAATTGGGTATGGCATATTTATAAGCTTCAACAGGCATAGTTTGATGAAATGCAGTATCAAAAACGGCTACTTGTGTGGCTTCATCAAAAATTTGTTCGGCTACAATTATCCCTTCATAATTGGCTGGGTTGTGCAATGGAGCCAAGTCAAAAAGTTGTTTTATCTTTTCTTTAACCTCACTATCGATTATTGTTGTATTCGAGAAATTACTTCCACCGTGCACCACACGATGACCAACAGCATTAATTTCTTTAGTACTTTTAATCACTCCCACTGTTTCGTCCATCAGTAAATAGGCGATTTTTTCCAAACCAATTTTATGATTTGCAATAGGCATCGTTTTTTCTATTTTATCGATTTTGGTAACATAACTTAAATTGGATGTTTCCAATCCTATTCTGTCAATCATTCCCGAACAAATGACCTCTTTGGATGGCATTTCGATTAACTGATATTTTATGGAAGAACTTCCTGAATTTATTATAACTATTTTCATTATTTATTTATTTTCTTTTTCTAACAATCTTTCAAATTAACCAGTTAACTAATTAACCGATTAAACTTTTTACAATCCCTGCGCTTGAATTGCTGTAATAACCACTGTATTGATAATATCATCAACAGTACAACCACGACTCAAATCGTTTACAGGTTTGTTCAATCCTTGCAACATTGGACCAATTGCCAAAGCGCCAGTTTCTCTTTGAACCGCTTTGTAAGTATTATTTCCAGTATTCAAATCAGGAAAAATCAATACACTGGCGTGACCTGCCACTTCTGAATTGGGCATTTTGCTTTGACCTACTTCTAAATCTACTGCTGCGTCGTATTGAATTGGGCCTTCGATTTTCAAATCAGGACGTTTGCTTTTTACAATTTCGGTGGCAGTTCTTACTTTGTCCACTTCATCGCCTTTTCCTGAAGAACCTGAAGAATAAGAAAGCATAGCGACTTTTGGTTCAATTCCGAAAGCCAAACTTGAATCTGCTGATGAAATCGCAATTTCTGCCAACTGTTCTGCTGTTGGATTTGGATTAATGGCACAATCTCCAAAAATGGAAACTCGATCCTCTAAACACATAAAGAATATAGAAGAAACTACAGAAGAATTTGGTTTTGTTTTAATGAACTGTAACGCTGGTAAAATAGTGTGTTGAGTAGTGTGTGCTGCTCCTGAAACCATTCCGTCTGCGTGACCTTTGTACACCATCATGGTTCCAAAATAAGAACCGTCTTCCATCAAATCTTTAGCAATTTCCAATGTCATTTTCTTCGCTTTTCGAAGCTCATAATACGTATTCACGTAGTCATCATAATTCTTGTCTTTTCTTGGATTGACAATGTTAACTTTAGTAAAATCCATATCTAAACCTAAATCAGCCACTTTGCTAACGATTTGTTTTTTGTCTCCAAGAATAGTAATATCTACCACATCCATCAACAACAATCGGGCAGCAGCTATAAGAATTCTATCATCGTTACCTTCTGGCAATACAATATGTTTACGGTGTTTTTTGGCTCTTTTTACCAAATTATATTGGAACATTTTTGGAGTCATTCCTTCCACTTCAAACTTGATGAATTTTTCGGTTAAACGTTCTAAATCAACATATTTTTCGAAAGTATCAATCGACGTTTGAATTTTTTGGGTGTTATTGGCATAAATTTTAGGCTTGATATCCCCTATTTTATTCGATATCACATACGTTCCTTCTTTGACTGCAATTATCGGTACCACTGGCGAAAGTCCTTCAATCAATTTTAGGATGGTATCTTCAGGGATAATATTACCAGTTAAAACGATTCCGGAAATGGAAGGATAATTTACAGATTCATTGGCTTGTAAAGCTCCCAAAATAATATCGGCTCTATCACCTGGAGTGATTACTAATCCATCTTCTTTCAAATGATTTAGATAATTTCTTAACTGCATTGCTCCAACACTAAAACTGGAAATCTGATTGTTAAGATAAGCTTCGCCAAACAAAACTTTAGCATCCAATTCGTTTACAATCTCTTGAATTGTGGTATTATTAAGAGTCGAAATCATTGGAATAGCATTGACCAAAACACTTTCTGGCAAGCTTTTTTTCAAACCTGATGTAATCAAATTGATATTTTCAGGTTGCACTTTATTGGCAATAACAGCCAAAACCTCAACATCTTTTACTTTAAAGGAGTCATACGCTAAACGCATACTATCTATTAATTCATCAAGAGTTTTACCAACCCCAGAGCCAACAATAATCGCAGGAATCCCAAGATTTTTAGCGATAAGTACATTCATATCCATTTCAATAACTGTACCTTCACCTGTAAAACTGGTTCCTTCGACTAAAACAAAATCAAATTGTTCTTCCAGTTGTTTGTATTTTTCAATAATCAAATCGATTACTTCTCCAAGTTTACCTTTGTTTTTCTTTTTGATGAGTTTGCTTTTCTTGATGGCAAAAGCATCATTATAGGAAATATCCAAACCAAAATGGTTAATTACCGTTTCGATATGATTGTCCAGTTTTCCATCTTCAAAATCTTCGACTATAGGTCTGAAATAACCAACTTTAGCAGTTTTGCCAATAAGCATACTCATTAAACCTAAAGTAACAATAGATTTTCCACTATCCTCTTCGCTTGTTGCGATGTATATCGCTTTGTTCATTTTTTTATTTTTTAAAATTTATTATATTGAAATTCATTCTTTTGAAACTTTTAAAACCAACGCCGTCTTTTAAAATAATAGATCATCGCAAACACGATTAAAACCATTCCTCCCACTACGGTATAATAGCCGTTTTCATACCTGAGTTCTGGCATATAATCGAAATTCATTCCATACACACCCACAATAAATGTAAGTGGAATAAAAATAGCCGAAACTATCGTAAGCGTTTTCATAATCTCATTCATCTTATGACTTTGTGCCGAAAAATAATAATCAGAAGCACTATGAAGAGAACTCATATCCGATTCTATTTGTTCTAAAAGCTCTAAACTTTTTTGGTGTAATCTGGTAAAAAAAGTAAAATTCTCTGCTTCAATCACATTAAAAACGTTATCGTCTTTAATACTTTTTATGTCGTACAATGAATCCCGTAACGGAATAATAGAACGTTTCAGAAAATTAAAATTATCTCTATGTTGCTCTATTTTTTCCAAAATTATCGGGTCGGTACTATTTTTAGTTTGATCAATTAATTCCTCAATATTATCTTCTTCGCTTTCTAACGTGATATAGAAATTTTCCATAATGGCGTCCAAAAGGATGTAAAGCAAATAATCCGCTTTTTTAGTTCTCACAATTCCCGAATGGGTTCTAATTCGCTCTCTGATATGAGTAAAAAAATCACTTCTTTTTTCCTGGAAAGAAATCAAAACACCATCTTTTATCAAAAAACTAATTTGCTCAGCACTAATATTATCCGAATCACCCGCAGGCAACAACGATTTTATATTAAAAAACAAAATATCATGTTGCTCTTCAATTTTGGTTCTTCGGGTGGTATTCAAAATATCGGCAAGCATAAAGTTGTCAATTTCAAAATAGGCGCTAATTGATTTCAAAAAATCCAAATCGTTCAAACCGTGTATATTAAGCCAATTCGTTTTTTTGGTATCAATATGTTTTTTTAAATCAGAAACATTAAAATCGGCAAATTCTGCAAAATTTAAATCATCATAAACAAACAGCTGTATTTCTGAATCTGTCTTTTTATGAATTCCGGTATATTCCAAATTATACGGTTGGAGTTTTCTGCCTTTCTTATATTTGATTTTTCTCATCCAATTTTTTTATGTAGTAATATTACGAAAATCTTTTAAAACGAATATCATTTACAGATTATGATTTTCAAAAATAAATAACGATTTCGCAAATTATTCCATAGTACAAATGTATTTACAAATTACAACTGCTTTTATGAGATAAATCATTTGTTTATTCAAAATAAAATTATAGTAAAAAACAACCATAATAACTGACAAACAGTACAAATCCTAAAAATTGACAAACTAATAATTGATGATACTATTGTTGTGAAAAACAAAAAAAAATCACTTTTAAACAACGAATTCAACAAAATATTAGCAAATTATTGAATCCTTGAAATTATACCTAAATAAAGGTTTGATAAAAAACTTTAGTATATCTCGTCCAAAAATGTAAAAACAACCCTGAATTGAACATCTGATAAGTTAAAAAACAACTCTGATTTTTGTCAATTTACATTAAAAATTGATTAAAGTATTTTTAAAAAAATCCAATTCTATTACAATAATTTCTATTTAAATAAAGCAAAAAAAACCGAGCCATTGCTGACTCGGTTTCTTCTATAAATATATTCTGCTTATACTGCTTCATATTCTACTTTAGCAGGATTAATTGATGATTTTGAAGCGTTCAAAACCTCTATTCCTACCAAATTTCCACTTTTAGAATAATCTAAAATAAATCCTTTTTTGTCTTCATCCGATTCTTCAATTTTTTCATCACTCAAAGTGATATAAAGTATATCGGTTTCTTTATCATATTTAACTTTCATAATTACAAATATTTAGTGATTTTTGAAGTTCTATAAACTGTTTTTATAAGTGATGGATTTTTATTAGAATTGACAAAAACTCGGTATAAATAATTATCTACAATTTTCTGAAATACTTTTTGATTATCATTTTCAATAATTACCTCATCTGGTTCATTCAATACTAATTCAACTGTTTCTCTCGTAATGGAACGCAATTTTATTTGTTCCAAACTATGCAATGAAAATTCGAATAGCATAAACCAATAATTTTATACAAATATATATTTTAAATATTTAATTCAAGTTATAAATACAAAATTACACAAAAAAACCGAGCCATTTCTGACTCGGTTTTACTATAAATTTGTATGAGATGTGATAAATCACGTCTCTACAGCAATTATTTTACTTCTTCGAATTCAACGTCTTCAACATTGTCTCCTTGTGGTTGTTCTCCTTGTGGTTGTTGAGCACCACCTTGAGCTTGCTCTCCTTGAGCATACATTGCTTCAGTAGCTTTTTTCCAAGCTGCGTTGATGTTGTCAAGAGCTGTTTGGATAGCTGGAATGTCTTGAGATTGGTGAGCCATTCTCAATTCAGTCAAAGCGTACTCGATAGCTACTTTATTTTCATCAGTCAATTTATCTCCAAGTTCTTTCAATTGAGACTCAGTTTGGAAGATCATTCCGTCAGCTTCGTTCAATTTTTCAGCTCTTTCTCTTGCGATTTTGTCAGCATCAGCGTTAGCTTCAGCATCTTTTTTCATTCTTTCGATTTCTTCAGCTGTTAATCCAGAAGAAGCTTCGATACGAATATCGTGAGATTTTCCAGTTCCTTTGTCAGTTGCAGATACTTTGATGATACCATTAGCATCAATATCAAAAGTAACCTCGATTTGAGGAACACCTCTTGGTGCTGGTGGAATACCATCTAAGTGGAAACGACCGATAGTTTTATTATCAGCAGCCATTGCTCTAGCTCCTTGCAATACGTGGATTTCAACAGTTGGTTGAGAATCTGCAGCAGTAGAGAAAACTTGCGATTTTTTAGTTGGAATAGTCGTGTTAGACTCAATTAATGTAGTCATAACTCCACCCATAGTTTCGATACCTAAAGAAAGAGGTGTTACGTCAAGTAACAATACATCTTTTACATCTCCAGAAAGAACTCCACCTTGAATAGCTGCTCCAATAGCAACAACCTCATCAGGGTTAACTCCTTTAGACGCTTTTTTACCAAAGAATTTTTCAACTTCGTCAGCGATTCTTGGCATACGAGTAGAACCTCCAACCAAGATAACTTCGTCAATATCAGAAACAGATAAACCGGCATCTTTCAACGCTTTAGCCACTGGTGCCATAGAACGTTTTACTAAAGAATCAGTTAATTGTTCGAATTTAGCTCTAGTTAATTTTTTAACTAAGTGTTTTGGTCCTGAAGCTGTAGCAGTTACGTAAGGCAAGTTGATTTCAGTTTCAGCAGAAGAAGACAATTCAATTTTTGCTTTCTCAGCAGCTTCTTTCAAACGTTGCAATGACATTGGATCAAGACGTAAGTCAATACCTTCTTCAGCATTGAATTCGTTAGCCAACCAGTCAATAATTTCGTGGTCAAAATCATCACCACCAAGGTGAGTATCACCATTTGTAGAAAGAACTTCGAAAACTCCGTCTCCTAATTCAAGAACAGAAATATCAAATGTACCTCCACCTAAATCGTAAACAGCAATTTTTTGATCTTTTCCTTTTTTATCCAAACCGTAAGCCAAAGCAGCAGCAGTTGGTTCGTTGATAATACGCATTACTTTAAGACCTGCAATTTCACCAGCTTCTTTTGTAGCTTGACGTTGTGCATCATTAAAGTAAGCAGGAACAGTAATAACTGCCTCAGTAACTGTTTGACCTAAATAGTCTTCAGCAGTTTTTTTCATTTTTTGAAGTGTCATCGCTGACAATTCTTGTGCAGAATACAAACGACCATCAATGTCCACACGTGGCGTATTGTTGTCCCCTTTTACTACAGAATAAGAAACTCTTTTAGCTTCAGCAGAAACTTCAGCAAAAGAATGACCCATAAAACGTTTGATAGAAGCAATAGTCTTAGTTGGATTAGTTACTGCTTGTCTCTTTGCTGGATCACCCACTTTAATTTCTCCACCTTCAACAAAAGCGATGATAGATGGTGTTGTTCTTTTTCCTTCTGCATTAGGAATAACAACTGCTTCATTACCTTCCATTACAGAAACACAAGAGTTTGTCGTACCTAAATCAATTCCGATTATTTTACCCATTTTTAGTTATATTTAATTTTATTGAATACTTATTTTAACGGTTCGAGTTGCAATAGTCAATCTTTGTGCCAAGACAATGACAGCCTGTAAATTGTCAGTTTATGTTAAAATTGGCGGAAAATAATATGACAAGATGACATTTTTATATTGTTTTTCAGGAGCTATTTCCAGCTGTCCACTATATCTCTTGTGGCGAACACCGCCACAAGAGGATGCCGTTTCCATCTGGGCTAGGGCACTCTGGATGTCAAAAAAATTATTTTATTTAGAAACCTTCTGAATTAAAAATGATATAATTTGTAAGAAAAAATTAATATATTTGAAAGAAATATAAAACGAAACAAATCTTCGGCAATATATAAGTTAAGAGAAAATCTTTCAACTTCCTTCTAATGAAAAATAAATACACAAAATTATGAAACATTTATTTCTTTTAATTTTAACAATCTGTTCGATAAATTGTTTTGCTCAAGAACCAAATCCCAATTTATTTCAAACTTGGTATTTGTATTCCGTTCAAGCAAGCGATAACAGTCAAAATTATATCGTCTCTGAAATAAATCCTGCTATCACTCCTTATTTAACTATTTTGGAAAATTTAAATTTTAGTGGCAAAGGTGCTTGTAATTCATTCGAAGGAACATTCAATCTGTTTGATACTAATTCTATGAATACCACCCAATTTTCTAATACTACAGACGATTGCGGTAGTGAAATTCAAAACGATTTTGAAAGTTCATATTTTCATTCGATGAAAGAGGCTATATATTATTCTATAACTACCGAAGAGAATGGTATGGTTTTATTTATTGGGACTCCACCTTTCGGATCTATTGTTTTTAAAAATTACAAACTGAATACTTTGAACCCCGATTTAAACCAAATTGAAGTGTACTCCAATCCAACTACGGCAATGATTTATATAAAATCCCAAAATACGGTTATTTCAAAAATTGAACTCTTCAATTCAAATGGGCAAAATATAAAAATGATAAAAGATAATTTTGAAACTATAAATACTACTGATTTATCTTCTGGAATTTACATTATGAAAATTTTCACAGAACTTGGAACATTGAACAAAAAAATCTCAATAAAATAACCCCGCTTCCCGCTACCCGAAGTGTTCCTTAAAACTGGATTGCTGTACGAAGTCTCCCGACTTCGTACCGGTTACTATATTCAATTAACACTAGCAACACCAAAGAATTAATTTTAAAATCATAAAGGCACATTGGAATAGGTACGAAGTCGGGAGACTTCGCACAGCATTAGAGATCTTTAACTTATATTGATCAATCAAATACCATTTATACCATCCATAACTTCTTTGA
>DAORUG010000018.1:13627-31086 GCA_035433125.1 Flavobacterium sp. | reverse complement strand
TGCTTTTTTAATAGATTTTAAAGGTTTATTTATCCCTACTTCAATCACTTTAGCTTGAAGAAAGAATGAAAATAGCAGGAAAAAAAAGGCTATGTTTTTCATTATTTTTTATAAATACATCTCAACAAAGAATTGAACTTTGCCAAAGATTATTTTGATAAAATGGCTTCCCAAGTAATAGGTTCTGCTTTAAGTTTTGTTGCCATTTCCTTTGCATCGGCTTCTTTAGAAAATGCAATAATTCCGCCGTTCATTGGGCTTTGAATCATTCCTCCAGAAAGGAAAAACGCTGTATTTGCAGGAATTAAAACATTGTCTTGTGCAAAATCATTTACATAATACCCTCCAATTTTAGTATTTGAGTTTTCTTTGGTGTAATTAATCATACACAAAATATCGTCAAACTTATAGTCTCTTCCTTTTTCCGTGATTACTTCGGCAGCAAATTTGCCATCAGCAATACTCATTCCGCAAAAATCACAATTATCAACATTCAGTTTTATGGGAACCGCTTTGTCATTGGTACACGAAAAAAACGTCAAAGATAAAAGTAAAAATAATGTGGCTGTACCGTTTTGTTTTTTTAATTTTTTCAGAAGATTTATTTCTTTAACAACGATAAAGAATAGCAATAATCCCGCTGTGACCAACATCCATCCACCAATATCAGGAATTGAATAAGCACCAAAATTAAGCAGTTGCTTGTATCCAATTAACGGGGGTTGATACGCCATTCCAGGCACAACTATTGCGGCATTTGGATCGAGATTATGTCCGTATTCATAATTCCATCTGTAAAAATCTACGCCTGCTAAAACTCCGAAAAGCAAAAAAGAACCAAGAAGTATAATTACACCTTTTCGTTTTGCGATGAAAAACATTGCCAAAGCAAATAGTCCAAAAAAGCCAACTATATAAGGTAGTATTTGAAATTCAGGAAAGTCTTCGGTATGCAAAGTTTTCATTCCAATATAATGATTCAATCCATTGATAACATCAACATCTCCTCCTATTTTATTGGCGTGTAATTGCAGCACCAATCCCTCGGGATATTGAGGCGCTTCGAGTTCAATTCTCCACATTGGAAAAAATAAAGACCCAAAGAATAATGCACTTACTATCAAAAGAATTCCTTTTGAAAACAAAGATATTTTTGAACTGTTCATACTTTTTAACAATAAATGGTTTAAAAAAATGAACCATTAAGAAATTTAAGTTGATTAAGATGTGTAACTTAATATTCTTAATTTCCTTAATGGTTCGAAAAAAAGTTAACCTTGAATTAATTATTTAGATACTGGCACATTGGTACCCAAACTAAAAGTTAATGGGACATTGCTTCCTGCAGGCGAAACTCTAACATATCCCTGCATTTCTTGATGCAATGCGCTACAGAAATCGGTACAATAAAAAGGCACTATTCCCACTTTTTTAGGAATCCATTTCAAGGTACAAGTTTCTCCTGGCATAATCAATAGCTCAGCATTATCGGCTCCTTTTATGGCAAATCCGTGAGGAACATCCCAATCTTGTTCTAAATTAGTCACATGAAAATATACCTCATCTCCAACTTTTATTCCTTCAATGTTATCCGGCGCAAAGTGAGAACGAATAGAAGTCATATAAACATCGACTCTATTTCCTTTTCGGATTACTTTAGATTCTTTCTCTCCTTTGGTTGCAAATGGGTGATTGTTTTCTTCAATTTTGAAGTATTTCAACTGACCATTATTTCGAATCAAATCTGCAGGAGCTGCTTGTGCATAATGCGGTTCTCCAATAGTTGGAAAGTCTAAAATCAACTGCATTTTGTCACCACTAATGTCAAAAATCTGAGCACTTTGAGCCAATTCTGGACCTGTTGGTAAATATCTGTCTTTAGTAATTTTGTTGTAGGCAATCAAGTATTTCCCAAAAGGTTTTTTACTGTCACCACCAGGAATACACAAGTGACCTACAGAATAATAGGTTGGAACTCTGTCTAAAACTTTCAAAGATTTGATATCCCATTTCACCACTTCGGAAGAAACGAAGAACGTAGTATAAGCATTTCCTTTTCCGTCAAATTCAGTATGTAATGGTCCAAGACCTGGTTTTTGAACTTCTCCGTGAAGTGCAGCTTCATATTTTACCACTGGAATTCCATCGTATTCACCGTCAAATTGTTTGGCTTTGATGGCATTTTGTAATTTATCGAAACTAAATACCGGAATCAAGGCAGCTAATTTTCCTGAGCCTACAATGTATTCACCTGTTGGATCCACATCACAACCGTGAGGCGATTTTGGACAAGGAATCATATAGCAAATGTCTTTCAATTCTTTGGCACTTAAAACCAACACTTCCGATTTCATTTCAGATTTGGCAGTTTGAGTTTTCTCATCCCAAGTATTGTGAACATATTTTGCAGGAACTTTTTTCCCTTTACCCGCTTTGATGTATTCTTCGGCTTTTTTCCAGTTTACAGCCATGATAAAATCTTTATCTTTTTGGGACGCATTTACTTCAAGTAAAGTGTTAGCTTGTTCGGTATTGTAACAAGAGAAGAAAAACCAACCGTGAGATTTTCCTTTACCAGCGTGACTTAAATCGAAATTTACTCCTGGTGCTTCAATTTGGAAAGAAAGATCCATTTGACCTTCTTTGCCTACTTTTACAAAACTTAAATATCCTTTGAAGTTTTCTTTGTAAGTATTGATGGCCACATCTCCATTAGCATTATCTGGCGGAACACTAAAACGAGTTCCAGCTACTACATACTCCGTGTTTTCTGTAATGAAAGGAGAAGAGTGATTTCCTGCACTGTTTGGCAACTCAATAATCTCGGCTGTTCTAAAAGTTTTCAAGTCGAGACGCGCAATTCTAGGCGTATTATTGGCATTGGCAAAAAGCCAACGACCGTCCACTTCACCATTGGTTTGAGACAATTCAGTATGGTGTTGATCATCCCAAGGCACAAAACCGTGAGAAGTGTTCAACATTGGTTTTGTTTCTTCGCTGTAGCCATAACCACTTTGAGGATCTACCGAAAAAACGGGAACCACTCTTAATAGTCTTCCGCTTGGCAAACCATAAACGCTCACTTGACCACTAAAACCACCTGAAACAAAATTATAGAATTCGTCAAATTTTCCTGGTGCTACATAGGCTTTTTGAGCCGCATCACCACTCACAACATCACCTGAATTTTTTGGTTTACAGGAACTAAAAAATGCGGCTACCAATACTATGGCTAAAGTCGCTTTTAAAAATTTATTATTCATACTTTGGTTTTTTAATTGGTTTATTGGATATTTATTTTACTCCGTCATTTTTTCGCATAAACTCAAGAACGTTTCTTGCGTCAGTATCAGAAAGTGATTGATTAGGCATACGCAACAAGCAAAGTTCCAATTGAGCTTGAAGTTTAGGGTCTTTATCAATCATAGGGTCTGGATTGGTAATAAAGTTCATAATCCACTCTGGTTTGTTACGTTCGGTAACACCTTTCCATCCTGGTCCTACTAATTTTTCGTCTGTCAATTTGTGACAAGCAGAACATTTAACAGCTTGAATTTTTTCGCCCTCTGTGGCCATAGCTACATCCAAAGTGGCACCTAATTCTACCGTTGAGTATTTTCCAAGACCTCTGTTTGGATCATAAGTAGATGGATCTGCAGCAGCTTCGGTAGTTTCAGCTCCAGTCGAAAAATCTTCGGTAGCAGCTTCCTTCTTTCCGCAAGAAGTGAATAATGCTAATGCAACAATAAATAATGATAATTTGTACATAAAAAATAGTTTTTAAATTTCTTGTACAAATTTCTGAATACTTTAACCAATTGATTATGATTGAAATCATACTTATAAATATTTTAAATTCAATGCTAAAAAAAGACAAATAATAATTTTTTGTTAAAGACTAAACCTTTAAAACATATCCAAGTCTTATCACTATAACTTAAAAATATAATACAAATGAAAAGAATATTTGTTTTGGCATTATTACTAGTTGGGACAACTATAATAGCACAAGAAAGAAACAGAAAACATCAAGGAAATGAAATGGAGCAATTTACTCCACAACAAAAAAGTCAATTGATGTTAAAAAAGATGACATTAGAATTGGATTTGAATGATTCTCAACAAAAAGAAATGAGCACCATTATTTCGGAAAATATAGCTAAAAAAGAAGCTCATAAAGGGGAGATGAAAGCGATGAAAGAAAAAGGAGTAAAACCAACAACTGATGAACGATTTGCTATGCATATGAAAATGCTTGACGAACAAATTGCTACTAAAAAAAGAATGGAAAAAATTCTAAATGCAAAGCAATTTGAAAAATGGACTTCACTAAAAGAAGATCGTCAAGAAAATCGTCAAGAGAAACAACGAGGAAATCATCAAGGGAAAAATCAAGGTCAAAGACAAAGACAAGGTTAAATTAAATAGTTAGTAGAATTTGGTTAGTTAGTAAAACTTCCGGCTGGTTACCGGAAGTTTTTTTATGTTTACTAATTACTAAAATGTCTTTGAAACTTTATCTACTGCTCTAATGGTAAAATCTAAATCCTCATAAGTAAGTGCATCAGTGATAAACCAAGTTTCATAGGCTGATGGCGCAATATAAATTCCTTCTTTTAGCAATCCGTGAAAGAATTTTTTGAAGGTTTCATTATCTCCTTTTGCAGCGCTTTGAAAATCGAAAACCGGAGCTGCATCAAAATGCACCGAAATCATGGAACCAATTCGATTGATGGTAAAATCTACTTTATTTGCTGATAAAACTTTATCAATTCCTGCAGCCAAATAAGCCGTTTTTTCTTCTAATCTTTTGAAAATTTCTCGATCCGAATCCAATGCTTGCAACATTGCCAATCCGGCAGCCATTGCCAATGGATTTCCCGACAAAGTTCCGGCTTGATACACAGGACCAAGAGGAGCCAAATAATTCATTATTTCGTTTCTCGCAGCAAAAGCACCTACTGGCAAGCCACCACCAATCACTTTTCCGAAACAAACAATATCAGCTTTGATGTTTAATAATTCCTGAACTCCGCCTCTAGCGAGTCTAAATCCTGTCATTACCTCATCGAAAATCAAGATAATTCCGTTGTCTGTACACAATTGGCGCAAGCCTTCCAGAAAACCTTTATTGGGTGGAATACAACCCATATTTCCCGCAACTGGTTCTACAATTATGGCTGCAATTTCGTTTTTATTGGCTTCGATTAAAAGGGCTACATTTTCTAAATCATTGTATTTTGCAAGCAAAGTATCTTTTGCTGTGCCTGCTGTAACTCCTGGACTATTTGGCGAACCAAAAGTAACGGCACCACTTCCTGCTTGTATCAAAAACGAATCGGAATGTCCGTGATAACAACCTGCAAATTTGATGATTTTATCTTTTTTGGTAAATCCGCGAGCCAATCGAATAGCGCTCATACAAGCTTCTGTCCCTGAATTTACAAAACGTATTTTGTCAATATTTGGAACCATAGAAACTGCCAATGCTGCGATTTGAGTTTCAAGCTCTGTTGGCATTCCAAAGGAAGTTCCTAATTTGGCTTTCTCGATTACGGCATCAACAACGGGTTGAAAAGCGTGACCCAAAATCATGGGTCCCCAAGAATTGATATAATCGATTAATTGATTTCCGTCTTCGTCAATCAAGTAGGCACCTTTGGCACTTTTAACGAAAATTGGCGTTCCTCCAACCGCTTTGAAGGCACGAACTGGCGAATTTACTCCACCGGGAATTACTTTTTCTGCTTCAGCAAAAAGCTGACTGCTTCTTTGATATAACATTTAGATTTTATATTGAAGGTTAACGATTTTAGATTTCAGAATTACCATTGAAATTACTATTTAATTATTATGGATTGCCCTATTGAAATGGCATTGTCAAAAATATTATTTTGCTTTTTTAATTCTTCAACAGGAATATTATATTTTTTAGAAATGGAATACAAAGTATCTCCTTTGGCGACTACATATAATTCGCCTTCCTGAGTAGTATTATCCCTCTTTTTTTCTGTAACTACTGTTTTATCTATCTCAACTCCATCATATTGATACAACTGAAACCGTTCGATTATACCAATTAATTTAGCTGGATATTGAACATCTGTAGCGTAACCGGCGGCTTTTAATCCTTTGGCCCAAGCCTTATAATCGGTTTTGTTTAATTTAAAAAGGAACGAATATCGTGATCCTTTGGTTAAAAAAAGTGCGTGATCTCGAAAAGAATCGGATGCGTTATAATATTTTCGAAAACATTCAGCAATAGAATCGTCGTCGTATTTTATGCTTTCTCCCAACCAATCTTTGTGACATTTTATGCCAAAATGATTGTTAGCCTGTTCACTCAAAGGAGCGGTTCCTGCTCCAGATTCCAGTATTGCTTGTCCCAAAATAATACTCGCTGGAATTCCGTATTTTTTCATATTGGATTGTGCGACATCTTTATATGTTTCGATATAATCCAAAATCATATCATTAGTCACTTTTACACGAGATGTAGCTTCCAGAATTTGGGTGTTTGGGCTATAATTTTGGTCTGGTTTTGCTTTCGATTTGTTTTCGACAGAACCATTTATGGCAGGTTTTCTTTTGCCATTAACTACCGAACTATTTGACTTTGAATCTTTTTTGGTGGTTTGAATTACCGATTTATTCGTATTGCAACTTACGAAAAAAAGGACCAAAAGTAGGAGTACATTTATTCTAGTCATAGAAATTTATTATAGGTAATTTTTTTGCTTTGAGTTTCAAATTCATTCCAGAAATACCTTGAAGTCCACCCGTGTGAATGAGTAAAATTTTAGAATTTTCTGGAAAATAATTGGTGCTGATTAAATCTATAACGCCAAAAACCATCTTTCCTGTATAAATAGGATCCAAAGGAACCTGATTTTCTGCATAAAACTGATTGACAAAAGCTATTAATTCTGGATTCACCTTGCCATATCCGCCAAAATGATAGTCCGTTATTAATTCCCAATTTTCCTTGTGTACAAATTTACGAATTTCATTATTTAAAAAATCACCTTTCAAGGCAGGAAATCCCAAAACTTTTTGGTGAGGAAAACTGCTGTTTATGATTCCACTAATTGTTCCGCCTGTTCCCACTGCTGAACAAACAAAATCATATTGAGAATCGTCTTGGGTTAGAATTTCTTCGCATCCTTGCACCGCAAATTCATTGGTTCCTCCTTCGGGAACATAATAGAAATCGCCAAATTCGTGTTTCAAGTTTTCTATAAAATCTGCTTCGGTTTTGTGGCGATACTCTTCTCGGGTAACAAATTTAAACTGCATGCCACATTCCTGGGCGAATTTTAAAGTTGGATTAATCAAAATTTTACTTTCCAATTCGTCACCTCTAATAATTCCAATGGTTTTGAAACCATATTCTTTTCCGGCAAAGGCTGTAGCGGCAATATGATTGGAGAATGCTCCGCCAAAAGTGAGTAGCGTATGGTGGTTTTCAGCTTTTGCTTGAACCAAATTATATTTTAGCTTTCGGAATTTGTTCCCTGAAATAAAAGGATGTATCAAATCCTCCCGTCTTATGAACAAAGAGAAATTTGGATTGGATATTTTTATTTTCTGAGTTGGAATATCTTGCAAAACAGCTGTTATTTGAGACAAAGATACGACACAGAATAATAGGTAACTAACGAATATATTTCAAAAATCCCCAAAAAGTCCTTCGCTTTAAATAGTCAAGGTCTTTTTCATTGGCATAAGCCTCACGCTCAAAACTGATATTTCTATAGGCCAAATCAAAATTTTTATATTGAATCCACCGCAAACAAAACTCTAGAAAATACCATATAAAAAAAGGAATAATCAGCAGTTCTAATTGTTGTCGCAAGTGAATTCGCTCGTGATTTATAAAAACTGAATTCTTTTTATCCAATCGCTGTTTCACAAACACAAACGGAAAAAAAGCCAAACCGCGATAGCCCTTTGGGATTAAATATTTGGTGACAATTAGAAACATTCGTTATAAAGTATATAAATTTGTACCTATGAAGGAACAAAGTAATGAAAATAAATTAATCGAAGGCGAAGATTTTTATTATACGCCTGAAGGGTATAAATGTTTTACAGAGAACTACCATCTAAAAAAGGGATTTTGCTGCAAAAGTGGTTGTCGCCATTGCCCTTATGGATTTGATAAAAAAACGGGTGAAATAAAAAAATAAGTAGTTTGCAGTTAAAAAACTTGAAACCAAAACAAAATGACTTTCAAAGAACAAATTCAACAAGGAATTCCAAGTATTTTACCGCTTCCAAAACCATTTGAAGCCAACATTAATCACGCTCCTAAACGAAAAGAAATTCTTTCGGCTGCTGAAAAAAAATTGGCACTTCGCAATGCCCTTCGCTATTTTGAACCGCAACATCACGCCGAATTAATCCAAGAATTTGCCGAAGAATTAAAAACCTACGGTCGAATTTATATGTACCGTTTTCGTCCCGATTATAAAATGTTTGCTCGACCAATATCTGATTATCCGGGGAAATCTGAGCAAGCAAAAGCCATTATGCTCATGATTCAGAACAATCTGGATTATGCCGTGGCGCAACATCCTCACGAGCTAATTACTTATGGAGGAAATGGAGCGGTTTTTCAAAACTGGGCACAGTATTTATTGACGATGCAGTATTTGTCTGAAATGACCGAGGAGCAAACTCTCACGATTTATTCAGGTCACCCAATGGGTTTATTTCCTTCACACAAAGAGGCACCGCGAGTTGTGGTGACCAACGGAATGGTAATTCCCAACTATTCCAAACCGGATGATTGGGAAAAAATGAATGCGCTCGGCGTTTCCCAATACGGACAAATGACCGCCGGAAGTTATATGTATATTGGCCCACAAGGTATTGTTCACGGAACAACCATCACCGTTTTGAATGGTTTTAGAAAAATAAAAACCAATCCCAAAGGCGGATTATTCGTCACCTCAGGATTGGGCGGAATGAGTGGCGCACAGCCAAAAGCCGGAAATATTGCAGGTTGCATCACCGTTTGTGCCGAAGTCAATCCGAAAATAACTCAAATTCGACATAGTCAAGGTTGGATAAACGAAGTTATTGAAAATCTTGATGAATTAGTGCAAAGAGTCACTTTGGCGAAAGCCAATAAAGAAATTGTTTCAATTGCCTATTTAGGAAATGTTGTCGATGTTTGGGAGAAATTCGACCAAGAAAATATTCATATCGATTTGGGATCCGACCAAACTTCGCTGCACAATCCTTGGGCTGGAGGTTATTATCCTGTGGAAATTTCTTTTGAAGATGCCAACGAAATGATGGCTAAAAATCCTGAGCTATTCAAAGAAAAAGTACAGGAAACTTTGCGAAGACATACTACAGCAATTAATAAACACACTGCGAAAGGAACTTATTTTTTCGATTACGGAAATGCTTTTCTATTAGAAGCATCCCGAGCTGGAGCTGATGTTATGGCCAAAAACGGAATCGATTTTAGATATCCTAGTTATGTTCAGGATATAATGGGTCCAATATGTTTTGATTATGGTTTTGGTCCTTTCCGATGGGTTTGCGCTTCCGGAAAACCTGAAGATTTACAAATAACGGATAGGATTGCTTGCGAAGTTTTGGAAGAAATTCAACAAAATTCTCCTCCCGAAATTCAGCAACAAATGGCAGATAACATCCAATGGATAAAAGGTGCACAGGAAAATAAATTGGTCGTGGGTTCACAAGCCAGAATCCTCTATGCCGATGCCGAAGGAAGAATGAAAATTGCCGAAGCTTTTAATCAAGCGATTGCCAAAGGCGATATTGGAACCGTAGTTTTGGGTCGTGATCATCACGATGTTTCGGGTACGGATTCTCCTTATAGAGAAACCTCAAACATTTATGATGGTTCTCGTTTTACTGCCGATATGGCGATTCAGAACGTGATTGGCGACAGTTTTCGTGGTGCCACTTGGGTTTCGATTCATAATGGTGGTGGCGTAGGTTGGGGCGAAGTCATCAATGGCGGATTCGGGATGGTACTTGATGGTTCTGCAGCAGCTTCAAAACGCATAGAATCGATGCTTTTTTGGGATGTCAACAACGGAATTTCCAGACGAAGTTGGGCGCGAAATGAAGGTGCTATTTTTGCCATAAAAAGAGCAATGGAAACACAACCTTTGCTGAAAGTTACAATGCCTAATTTGGTAAATGATGATTTGTTTGAAATGTAAAGACTTATTTATCCATACGATTAGAATCAAGAGCTGCTCCAGAAAATTTAAGAAACAAATGAAAAAAGAAATAAGAAACAAATCACTTACTATAAAACAGAAAGTTATTTTTTGGGCAAAAAAGCCAGAAAATATTGTGTTAATAATTATATTGACTATCGTTACAATATTTGGAATAATAGATGATAATTTAGAAATTATAGCTGTAGTTTATGCTTTTGCATTTGTATTTGGACTTTTGATGGGAGTAGTTTTTTACTTAAAGGATAAGTTTTTTTAAATACAATTAAAAGTAAATTTACTTAATAAATCTGACTTAAACACTTCAAGTTGTTACCTCAGTATTATACCAACCTACTTAAAATAAAAAAAATATTTATTAGAAATCTCAAAACAAAATTACCCTTTAATTTTTTGATTAAAATCGGCTTCTTTTTCGATTACGTTTCCTTCATATTGCAGTTTCCAGCCCATTGTATTAGTTAGAATCAACATTTTCGAAAGTTCTGAAATCAATCTGTTTTTCGCGTTGGATTTTAAGGACGATTTATCGATTTTCTTGGCTAGATTGGCTCGAACCATTTTATTTATTTTGTTGTAATCATCACCAGTAAAAGGGTTCATTTGGCTTTGTTCGACATCATAATATTTAATATCAGGTGAAATTTTTATTTCTTCTTTTGGAATATTTACAATAGTGATGGTCTTGTTTTTTTCGTCGATATCGTATTTCATTTGGTGCAAATCATAAGCAACAGTCACATCGGCATTGACGATAACAATAGCTTTTTTTTCAAAAGAAACTGCGCCCATCAAATATTCATCTTGATCTTTATAGGTAATCACTTCGGCAAAATGTCCTTCGGTAACGACCAACTTTCCAACATTTACAATTTGCTGCTGAATAAGATTGGTATTGTAATCCATTGTTGAATCGTCTTCTTTTTTGAATTCACAAAATTTGAAAAGTAGAATAATGGAGACTACGGCAACAATTGCAATGATGATTCTGTTTTGCATTTTTATTTTTTTTTATAAAAGTATTAAAAAAAGCCGTTCGGTAAAAACGGCTTTAATTTTATTTTCGATTTTGAATTAAATATTATTCATCAATTTCGACGAGTAGATACAATTCATATTTACCATTATTCGATTGCTCTTTTTTATACATTTCAATATTGATAAATGTGTTAGAATAGATTGCATTTTCTATTGATTTAAACTTAACCTCTTCTAAATGCCCCTTTGTGTAATAATTATCTTTTATATTTTTATACTGTTTTGATTTTTTGATGTCTTTTATAATTTGGTCATATTCATTGTCTCTATCTTTGATGTTGTCGAATTCAAATGATCGACTACAACTTTTAGCGTCTAAATATCCATTATCAAAAGAAGTAACATTGAACCGTTGTAAATATGTTGTCAAGCAATTATCTTTATAATAAATTTTCAATCCCTTTACTTTGTCATTTTGCTCTCCAAGTATATCATCAGTGAAATTATTTTGTTCTGCTAATTCAATAATTTTTGTTTTATATAAGTTATTGCACAAATCGACAATGTTGTCATATTGTTTGTAGCCCTTTGTTTTTTGTTCTTCGGTTACTTGATTAAAATATTTTGGATGCTGGTTATTTTTGCGATATGCAATGGCTTCGGCTTCTCGTTTTGACTTGTCTTTTTCCCATTTTTCACTGGCAATTTTCGATTCTATTTCTTGTTGCTTTCGGACCTCTAATCTTTGTTTTTTGGTCATAAAACTTTTGTCTCCGAGTAAACTTTTATCCTCTTCAATTTCTTTTTTACGATTTAATTTTTGATTAATTTTTAAACTCTTTTCAACTATACTTTTATCATTTGGCAATAATCTTTTTTGTAATTCCAATCCAAATAATGTTGAAATTCTTATAAATTTATAGTTGTTTATGTTATCATCACAAGTAAATGCTAAATAATCGGTTGTTGTTTTTGTCAGTTCTGTTTTGCTTTTAACTGGTGTTTTTGAATTTGAATTATAGGTTTTAAGTGCTAATTCATTTTTGTCGAAAACAGCATATAATGCAGCTAAAAAAATACGGTTTTTGGTTTTTTCAGCCTCTGATTCTGTAACCGTTTTTAAATGATTTTCTAAAACATCAAAAGATTTTTCTTCATTCCCATTTAAGTAATATACATAAGCTAATGGAATAGACCACTCTTTTTGCGTTTTGTATAGGTCTTCTATTTCTTCTACTGATTTTTCTTCATACATTAAAAAAGTACAATATGTTTTCAAACTATTTATTTCATTTTTTGTTTTCTGATCGGTATTATCGGGGATCCTAAAATTTTCATAAGCTTTTTGATAGTTTTCATCATTAAAATAAATATAGGCTTTTTTTAATAGTTCACTGGAATGATCAGCTCTAGCATTGGCCCTTTGGTATTTCATATCAAAATAGGACATATAGCGATCCAAAGCCTCAAGCCGTTCTGAGGATGGCAATGAGGTGTCATCAGCTGTATCTAAATAGCCTTGAATTCTTTCTACTTCACTTCTATTATTGGCATTTATCCTATCTTCTTCATTCTTTTTTTTAAGATCTTTTGCAATTTTAGCAGCCTCAAGTTCGGCTTGAGTATAAACAACTTTTTTGTTGCTGTTTTTTACATCTTCCCAATGCTGGGCTGCTGAAACACCAGTACCTGAATTAGTATTACTTGCAGAACTACCACTATTACTTGAATTCACATTAGCTCTATGAGCAGCATCGTTTTGATTCATACGATCTTGACGCATTTGTTCTAAACGGTAAGTATCTGGTTTATGATAAGCATCGCCATATTGAGAGTAAGCCAATGATGAAAAAAATATCATCAAATAAAACAACTTCTTCATACTTAATGAATTATGATTTTTTTAGTACTAATTTGATTTCCTTTTTGAATTTGAAGCAAATAAACGCCTTTATCTAAATTAGCGTTTTGAGCAACATCTACTATAGAAACTTCTTTAACCACTTGGCCTAAAATATTAAAAATCGTCGCCTTAGCTCCAACAAAACTTTCAGGAACTTGAATAGTAAAATCACCATTTGAAGGATTTGGGTAAATGGTTACTTTAGATTCATTAAAATCCGATATGGAAAGTGCCGAAAAATTCATTACCGAAAAAGGTGAAAAACTGCTAATTCCCGTTGCCAAAAGTGTGTAAGGATTACTTCCTGAAACGGTTCCCGAGGTTTCTTGCATCCAATTTCCGCTTACAAAATGTCCTATTTTGGCGGTATTTCTAACAAAAGTCCCGTTTTCTTGAGTTAAATCCCAGCCTAAATTTAGATTGACATTGCTTCCGCCAACTGTGGTTTCTGAAATTTCCCAAGTGGTGTTTACTGCGCCGTTTGTTGTACCGGTAATTCCATCAGAAACTCGTACTGAAAAAGTATCGGAAGTTCCTGAATTGGAAAAAGAAACAGGATTGTAATGAGTAGCTGTTCCTATGGGCAAAGAAATCGTACCTCTTGAAGCATCTAGATTTTCTATGGTTACTGTTCCTGTACTGTTCGTTACCACAAAATTGGTTTCATTTCCTACAATCGAAGAATTGATTCCTTTTAAATTAAGATTGTTTGCATTTAAAGTGATTTTTGCCCCTAAATTAGTTGCCCCAAATAAATTCATACTTCCTGATGAAATAGTTATAGGCGAGTTTATAGTTGCGTTCTTAGCAGCAATGTTGGTATCCACATTTACATTGAATCCACTTGGAATTATTGCATTATCTACAGAAGTTGGCGTTGAACCCGAATTCCAGTTGCTTCCTAAACTCCAAATATTTGAGGTTGTCCCATTAAAGGTATAATCTTCACCTATTTTATAAATGCTAAAACCGCCTGTTTGAGAGCCAAATTTTGCAAAAACAAATAAATCATTGTTTATAGAGAAAAAGCCTTTTGGACCCGAACTTCCTGAGCCCGCAATGATGTCAGCAAATCTTTTGGTTCCATTTTGCGTACCATCAGAAGCCCATAACTCTTCATTAACAGTTCCTTCTGCTGCTGCAAACCAAACCTTGCTTTTGTGCGAAAATCCAACACTTAATAAATTCAATTGAGAAGTTGTAAAACTTGTTGCCGTCGGACTTTGGTATCCATTAAACTTAAATGAATTAATACCAGTATTCACAATTAATCCATCAGTAGTTTTATAAACATAGCTTATTGCAGGAATGTTACCTATTTCGTTTATTGCTTTTGTGGAAGCATTTGTTCCTTGAGATGCGAAATAAAAATCCCAATCAATAAAAAATCCTGGTGCTAATTCTTTTTTGCCTTTACCTGGGAAATAAATATAATTTTCATCATTATAAAAAACAATTTGAACTCCTGGTGCTTTAATATTTTGATTGCTTGAGTTTTTTAACAAAACAGTTCCTGAAATTGTTCCATCGGTAACATAAAGCACATATCCGCCTAGAGTGCCATCATTACCATAAAAATAAAACTTGTTTTGAAACACTTTGCCAAAAAATTTTGCTGGAGTATTGTTATTAATATACTGACCGTGATAAGGAATACTAAAAAGTTTTACAGTACCATTGCTTGTCCCATTTGTTTTCCATAAATCACCTGATGTTGTAGCTTTAGAAATATTAGTTGTAGCAACAAATAGAAGTTCTCCATTTAAATTTTCGATGGTAGATTTGGTTGGCGTATATAATTTTTCACCTAAAGAGGTAAGAACAGGAAACGTTCCTACTGAAGTTCCATCTGTTTGCCAAAGATGATAATTATCGGTAGTGTTTGTTCTTCCGTTAAAATAGATTAATCCTCCTATATTTTCCCCAAAAGAATCATCTAAAACATCAATACTTACTCCTGTTGACGATAAAATTTCAACTGTAGAAACAGTAGTTCCTTCACTTTTCCATAAGCGCATAATTTGTGCAGTTGGATCTATTCCTAAAAAAATTAGTTTATTTCCAATAAAATTATTTGGAGTTCTATTTACTTCTTCTGTTCCTAAAACTTGCAAAGTTGGTGCGAGCCTCATTTTAGGAAGGCTTCCAGAGCTTGAAGTATTAAAACTTTTTATGTTGGTAAAACTTCCAGTTCCTGTAGTTACTAATAAATTTGTGTTAGAAGAACTTTCCATTACATACAAATAATTGGCATTTTTTGCTGTAAATGAATAGGCAGCTCCATTAGCTCCAGTATATTCTGTAACTAAATTTGGTGAAATTCCATTAGTAGATTTTAGTCCAGGATATGCTCCAAACTGAATTAAAAATTGTTTGTTTTTAAATTCCGTTAATGGTCCAATTG
This sequence comes from Flavobacterium sp., assembly GCA_035433125.1. Taxonomy (GTDB): domain Bacteria; phylum Bacteroidota; class Bacteroidia; order Flavobacteriales; family Flavobacteriaceae; genus Flavobacterium. The sequence goes on along the minus strand of DAORUG010000018.1, from coordinate 15,572 downwards.
CGTCGGCATCGACAATCTTTACTACTTGAGAAAAACAAGAAAATGTAATGACAATAGTAAATAGGGTAATTATTTTTTTCATATGTGTTTTGTTTTTATGTTATTGCACAAAAGTAAAAAGGTCACTTGAAATCCAAAATACGTATAAATTCGTATTTCACCTAAATCAACTTATTAGTCTTAGCCTTCTGAATGGCTTCCAATTTGTTGTGAACTTGTAGTTTAGTATAAATGTTTTCAACGTGTTTGCGAATGGTTCCTGCCGAAAGGAACAAGTTTTCGGCAATGGCATTGTATTTTAATCCTTTGCTCAGTTGTTCTAAAACTTCTATTTCACGGGCTGTCAAATTGACTTCATCACAAGGTTTACAATCTTCAAAAACGATGGGTTCGCGTAATAATTTCAAGGTTTTCATCGCAATAGACGGCGTCATTGCCGCACCTCCTCCGAGGGTTTCTAAAATTCCGTCCTTTAATTCTTTTGGATTGACTTCTTTCAAAAAATAACCATCAGCCCCTGCCTTTATGGATTTGAAAATGTTTTCATCATTATCAAAAACCGTAAGCATAATGATTTTTATTTGTGGGTATTTATTTTTAATGATTTCTGTAGCCTCAATTCCGTTCATTTTTGGCATTTCAATATCCATTAAAATCAAATCGATGTTGTGATTTTTCTCTAGTTTTTCAATTAAATCTTCGCCATTCACAGCTGTAAACTTCAACGAAAAATCTTCAAAAAAAGACAATTTTTCTTGCACCGTTTTTATCAAAAATGAATTGTCATCTACAATGGCTATTTTTATCATATCAAATTGTTTTTTAACAAAAATTCAATTCGGGTTCCTTCATTCGAAGAGGAAAGATGAAATTCTCCGCCTATTTCTTCGATGCGCTTTTGCATATTTTGCAAGCCATTGCCTTTTTGGATAGTAGCTTCATCAAAACCAATTCCATTATCTTGAATGATAATTTTTAGTTGATTTTCTACTTGCTTAGCGTTGATAGAAATCACAGTGGCGTTGGCGTATTTTATAGCATTGTTCACCGCTTCCTGAATGGTTCTATACAAATTCATTCCTTGAACCGAGGTCAATTTTTGAGTTTTCAAAACGGGGTCAATGGCAAAGGAAAAACTGATTTGGTCTTTGGCTTCCTTGGCTTTTTCGATGTAATTATTGATTCGGATTTCTAAATCGTCGAACGAAATTTCGTTGCTGTTCATTGCCCAAATCGTGTCGCGAAGTTCCACGATGGTATCTTTGGCAAAACTGGAAATATTGGTCAATTTGTTGTCTAATTTTTCGTTAGTAATATCAAAAGCATATTTTATATTGTCCACCGAGGAAATAATGAAAGTCAGTTGTGCTCCAATATTATCGTGCAAATCTCTGGATATACTCAATCGCTGTTCTTGCAGTTTGTTATGCGTTTCAATTTTAGAGATGGCTTTTTTTAACTTGTATTCTTGAGCTTGTTGGATATTTTTTTGTTTTTGTTGGCGGTAAATCAAGAATCCTATCAAAGCCGTCAAAAAAGCTACTATTGAAAGCCCAATTAAATAACTGTTTTTTTGCTTGGCTTCGTTTTTTTGCGCAATAATTAATTTTTCCTTTTTGGCTGTGTCAAATTGAATTTCTAAGGCTGCAATTTTAGAATTTGTTTCTATATTTGATAAGCTGTCTTTGTATTGACTAAATTTTTTATAGTTAAACAAAGATTCTTTCGAATTACCTAGCCTTTCATAGCTTTCGGAAATTGCTTTAAAACAGCTTTTTACTAAGTCTAAGTAGCTATTTTTTTGAGCAATATTTAAACTTTTTTGATAAAAATCAATTGCCTCACTATACCTTTGTTGGTTAAAATTCAAATCTCCAAAATAAAAATAATTCTCAGCAATGCCTATCTGATCTTTAAGTTTTAGTCTAATGTTGAATGCTCGATT
>DAORUG010000018.1:0-13527 GCA_035433125.1 Flavobacterium sp. | reverse complement strand
TAAATTGAAATCGCTTTTAATGAATACTTTAAGTCATTATCATATTTGCCATCGTAATAATATACTAAACTCAGGTTGCTGTAACTTTCAGCTTCACCAAGACTATAGTTCATTTTGTTAGCAAGTTTTGCATTTAGCAAATAATCGTCGATTAGCGAAGCTGCTTTCTCTTGTCGTATTGCAAAGGGAATTGTATTGAGGGAATCGATTGATTGTTTGGTTTGACAAAATCCAGTAATCGAGCCTAGTAAAATCAAAAATGTAATGATGTTTCTCATAACAGAACTTCTATTTTCGTGCCGTTTCTAGTTGAATTCAACGCAACTATTTCTTAAACCATTTTTGAATAGTGCAGCAGTAATTATTTATTTCTTCATTTCTTGCTAAAATTAAAAAGCTGCCTAAAATAGACAACTTTTTTGATTCAAATTAGTTATCTAATTAAACCATTCAAATCATCAACAATTGTATTACCCACATTAACCTCTTTTGATGTTGTGGCATCCTGACGACTTACTTGTTTTACGTTACTTTCTGCTGGAGAAGACATTAACAAGTTTAAAATAAAAAATAAAATTCCCATAAAATTGTGTTTTTAAAAATTATTTGTTAAATATAATAAAATATCTCACACTTATTTCTTGGAATACAATTCTTCAAAAATTTCGCAGTTCAAATTAAAAATAGAATTACTCAAAGCTTCGTTGGATGCTTTGAGTTTTACTCTTAAATCCTCTGAAAGCTTTATTTTTTGATTTTGATCCTCCAGATTAGATTTCATCTCCAAAATAATATCTTCAAGAAGCATTACACGCCTCTGGAAATCTAAATTGCTAATTTTGAAATTGGCAATCAAACCGAAAATCACAAAGCAAAGCGCGCCTATTATTAATATTAAAATATAAACCATATTTCCTATTATTTAATTCACAATCAGTTTTTTGGTGGTTTTACTACCTCCTTTTTCAACTTCCAGAAAATAAATTCCTTTGTTTAAAGTTTGACTTGTAGTCGCAGTTTTCAAATCGAAATCTTTTATTTTTTGACCCAGAAGATTGTAAATAGTAGCTTTAGAATCAATTAAATTTTCGTCCACTTCGATATTGAAGTTTCCTGAAGAAGGGTTTGGATAAATAGTGATTTTGACATCAATACTACTTTTTGATAATCCTAAGGTGGATTGTCCCATTTTATGAACAAACATATCTGTAGCGCCACCTGTTGGAGTCATAAGAGCTACACCAGCGTTTGGATCAAAATCCCCTGAATCACTAGTGCTGCTGCCAAAGGTTCCCGTAGTGTAAATATTTCCAGAACTATCTACTACAATTGATTTGCCTATTGTATCAGGACCTGCAGTTAAACTCGGAACACCTCCTATTTGTTTCACCCAAACAAAACTGCCAGAAGCGTCTAATTTTAAAATATAAGTATCATCGCCAAATCGATGCGTAATTGACAAGTTGTAAATTCCTGCACCTGGGTCAAAATCAGTTTGTGAATCTGAATAAAAACTTCCTGTTGTATAGACATTACCTGACGCGTCGAGTGCTAAAGATGCTACATCTCTAATAGTTCCTTCGAGTTGCTTTACCCATACAAAATTACCAGATGCGTCTAATTTTGAAATAAAACCGTCATCACCAAAAGCTGGACCGCTCAAATTTGTAACTGCTGGGCTTGGGTCAAAATCAACTGTGCCTGAAAACATTCCTGCTGTAAATACATTGCCTATAGCATCAACGGCCATTCCCTTTAAAAACTTAACTCCTGTACCGCTAAATTTTTTTGCCCAAACATAACTACCATTCAAATCTAATTTTAAAACAAACATATCTTCGTTGCCCCCAAATGACCCGACACTGGTTAAATTTGCCACACCAGCATTGGGATCAAAATCCGTTGTTCCGCCAAAAGTTCCGCCAACATATACATTTCCTGCGGTATCTAAAGTGATTGCTTTACCTCTGTTGTAAGCAATTCCTCCCATTGATTTTGCCCAAACAAAATTTCCATTGGTATCCAGTTTAGAAATAAAAATATTTTCCACCAAAGCATTCATATTACTAACTCCAGCATTGGGATCGAAATCGCAAGTGTCCGAAAAACTTCCTGTTGTAAACACATTCCCTGCCGAATCTACTGTAATAGCATATCCACTATCTCCAAATATACTTCCCATTTGTTTTGCCCAAACAAAATTGCCAGAGGCGTCTAATTTCGAAATAAAAATATCATTATATCCTTTGGAGATTAAATTACTTACACCATCACCAGGGTCAAAATCTACTGTGCCATAAAAAAATCCCGTTGTATAAACATTACCAGCAGCGTCAACACCGACAGCCGTAGCATCTTTTAATTCAATACCTGCTAACTGTTTAGCCCAAACAAAATTGCCGTTTGCATCTACTTTTGAAATAAAAATATCATTTTGATTATTGGTTGTGTTTGGATTATCTACCGATGTTAAAGTACTCACACCCGATCCTGGATCAAAATCTATTGTTTTTTTAAAAAGCCCTGTTGTAATTACATTGCCAGACGCATCAACTACTGTAGATCGAGGCGTAACAAACCCTCCAAATTTTCCCATTTGTTTTACCCAAGTAAATGATGGAGTTTGTGCATTTGCAAAATGACTTAAAAAAATAATTGTGAATAATAGTAATGATTTTTTCATCTCAAAGAGTTTAGAAGTTATAGCCCAAAGGTGAGTCATTCTTAAACACAAAAAAATACGACAATTGTCGTATTTTGAGGATTATTTTTTTACTTTTTTTATGTCAATCCTTTACTTGAATCAATTCTTATAATGGCACACAGATGCCACGGATTTAAACTGATAAAAACAGATTTTTTATATAAAAATGCGTCTAATTTGTGTCGTCTGAGTGCTATTATTGAATTATTAGTCCGCTGACGGATAGTCATTTTGCATTTTATCATAATCAATCCGGTCTATTCCTGTTTTCATATAAAGCGCTATTTCTTTTGCACCCAATGGAACTGGTTTTCCAGAATTCCAGACGGCAACTGTAAAAAGGGTTGAATCTGCAATCTGTTTTCGTTCGATTTTTAAGGATGCACCTTTTTGAAAATTACTATAATACGGCATATAAATAACCGAGTCATTTGTTTCTAAAGTACCACCAACGATGATTAGTCTCCTCTTTTCAAGAAATTGGGAGGCTCTGTTCCAAACTAGTTCCGAGCTGTCTTTGCTGACAGTAAAAGAATTTTTTTGGCTGGCATACATTTTTTGCATTTCCAATGAGCGCTCTTCTGGAAAAAATGTTTTGAGCAGAACGGGAATCACAAGGACTAAAACCGCAATTATTAGAAAATATTTATAAAAAGTGTTTCTCATAAATGAACAATGGTTGACCGAAGTTTTTATTTTTTTCGTGTTTTAAAGAACTATAATCGCAATTGCAAAGCTCAAAGTTTAAAGTATTTTTTTCCATTACACCAGTTACAAGGACACTGCAAACTTGGAGTAGTAGTGGTAGTCTCAACCACCTCTGTAATTGTTAAATTTCCGTAGGTTTTGTTATTAACTTTGACATCTTTAGATTTTCCACCACCAGGACAAGGAATAGTTCCTTTGGAACCACAAAAAGCACAAGGGTATTTTTCTATTAATTTTTCTTGCTCGGTCATATTACTTTGTTTGATTTCTTCGGCTTTCTTTTTATCAGCATTTTCAGCATTTAATACAATTCTCCTTTCTGTAAGGTATTTTTTAAATTCAGCATGGTTTTTTTCAATGTCGGCTATATAATCTTCTCGATTTCCTTCAAAAATTAATTTTCCCTGTTGATAGTATTTCCCGGACATTTGTATTCCATTGCTCCATTCTCCTTCAAAAGTTTGACCGGTTGTTTGAACATAGGCTCCCGTACCGTGCTTTTCGCCATTTAAATAATTACCTTTATGATAATTCCCCAAAAGAGTCGTTTTTCCATATCCTGATGCTTTATAATCTTTGATTTCTCCTTCATAAATACTTCCGTCTAAATAGATGATTTTTCCAGTTCCATCGAGTTCATCATCAACAAAATTTCCTTCGATAATAGTTCCGTCTTGCAGATAATATTGCCCTTTTCCAGATTTTTTCCCATCTTTTAATTTGCCTGTAAATTTTTCAGCATTTGAGTTTTGAGTCTCATACGTTTCTATCCTTTTATCTTTTTCCCATTTCCCTTTTGTAACCGTTCCATTTTTTTCATATAAAATACCTAACCCATGACGCTTATCATCCTGCCAATAGCCATCAAAAAGTTCCCAACTTTCAAAGAAATTACGATCATTAACGAAATTATTGTATGATTTACCTCTGCCTTCTTTATATCCATTTACCCAGTTTCCTTCATATTTTTTTGCGTCATGCGATATTTCATTATTTTTAGAACCTTCTTGAATAGTATATATTCCAAAACCATTATATCTACCATTAGACCAATTCCCTTCATGAATTTCAATTCTATTATATGATTTATCACTTGTTTTGTTGAAAAGTTTTCCTTTTTTATATGTTCCAAATCCATCATATTGATTGTCTTTCCAGTTTCCTTCATACGTTTCAAATTCGTAAGATTTTGGATTTTTAACTATATGAGTGAAGTTACCCATCCCGTTTGGCTTTCCATTTTTCCAATTTCCTGTATAAGTTTTACCGTTATTCCAATCATAAGTTCCATAACCATTTTCACAATCACCAGATGTACATTTACCAGTTTGTGCTGTAACCGAAAAAGTTGATAGTAAAACCAATAATAGCAGTTTTTTCATTTTTTAATTTGTTAAGTTAATATTGAAACTTATTTTAATTGAATTTTATACTTTTTCAGAAATTCTTTTGTGTAGCAATTGTAATCTCTGGAGTAAATGATAGGCTTGTTATCCTCCATTTTCAGGCTGTCGATGGCAAAATTTGGGGATAGAAATTCTTCATTAGAAATTGCCAAACCACTAGCTGTATTTGAAATTAAAGCCAAATGCGGTTGCACGCAATGTCCAATTGCACCAGGTTCCGCATTCCAATAAGTAATTACACCCAACTGACTATTGAACAAAAACAATTCGGAAAATTCAATCACTTTTTTGCCTTTGTTTTTGGGTAACCATCGAATACCTGGCTTTTTTTCGATTTCGTCTTGTGTTAGAAACCCTTTGGATTTGAAATGTGCATACAAGGTTTGGGTTGCCTTATCAATCGAAATTGAATCCTGATTGGCAACTGGATTTATAGCTTTTATAATGACAACTGTGTCTTGAATGGTTTCCACAATTTTTGTCTCGGTTTTTGTTGCGTCTTTTGTCTCCGTTTTAATCTCTGATTTTTTGCAAGAAAATAAGGTTACTGCAAGTGCTAGTATTAATAGTGTGTTTTTCATTTTGTGTTTTTTGCTAATTTTTTTCTGATTATTATATCGATTACCCATGTTATAAGCATATAAACAATAAGCATAACAGGATAAACTACTATGATTAGTATATAATATCCGTGTCTTTTACTGGCTTCAATTCCTATTAGATTATCAATAAAAGCGTATGATTTCATATAACAATACAGCATTATAATTGGGACTAAAATACTTCCTAAAATCACCACCCAAGACTGTTTTCGGGTAATATTTATTTTTCTGTACCAAAAAATCAACACTATATGAATGATAAAAAGCAAGAATCCACAATATATCATTATACCAAAAGGTTCTATAGAAATTAACGTTTTGGCGGTTTGGCTAATTAAGGTTTTATATTTTATTTGAATCATATCGGATGGTAATTCATTGAAACTCCAAGTCGAAATCGCTCCAATTTTTCCTTCTTTTGGATTGCCTAAATTGGTGGTTATCGGTTTCAATTGTCCGTCCTGAAAAACGGTAATAGTTAAACTTCCGAATGATTTCCAATATTTAGCTGGTGCCAATGAGTACAAAAAACAATATTCTTTAACCCAATTTGAATTATCAACCCATACATTTGCAAGATATTCTATTTTGATTTTATGCTCCCCTTTGGATAAATTGGCTTCAAAATATTTCAGGTCGTCAAGGTTGTAAAGCTCTGTATGGTTGCGTTGCCAATAAATAGAAATGTATTGATTGTTATCTATAATTTCATCGAAAGAATTGGCAAAATTGGCAAAAGGCGAATTTTCGGTTTTGTAATATTGCGCAGGAATATTTTGAATTTCTATTGGTTTTCCGTCTAACCAAACTGTAAAACCGTTTTTGTACTCCTTGGCAAGAAATAACAACGGAATTTGCCCACCAACAACATCACTTTTGATAGTATATTCGATGGTGAATTTAGCGGTTTTGAAATCTTGATTGAGGTGAACCACAATATTTTCGTGCAAAATAGTAACATCTTTACTCGAAAAAGCACTCGCGTTTTTTGATCCTTGAACAATTGGCGATGCCATATTGGCAAAGCAAAAGTTGAATATTAAAATGAAAAAAAAACAGGTTTTTAGTTTAAGCATTATTGTTAATTCTTTTCTTTTAATACTTAATCTTACCTGTTCCGCTGCAGCCATCACATTCTATATGAGTCCGATAATCGCTACGTTCTTGTGTTTGCCCTGTGCCATTTACTATATAATAAGTACTTGATTTCCCCCAATTGGGGTTTAATTTTTTGCCAGAACCACTGCATCTAGAGCAGGTTAACATTATTTCATTATTTTCAGGAGGTGTACTGGTACTGTTGTATAAAACAGTTGGCGCATTATATTCATAAGTTTTAGTTACTCTATCAGGGTCAACCCAATTTCTGCCTTCTACATCGGCTATAGCTTTGTCTATCCATTTTGGTTCTTCGGGGGTTAATTGTCTGGCTCTATCAAAATCATTTTGTGCCGCTATTTTATTGCCTAATTTATAATTGGCTTGCCCTCTGTCAATATAGGCTCGATGTAAATTTGGAAAAATCCTAATAGCTTCGTTGCATAATGCTAACGCTTTTTCGGGATTTACTTCTTTTGTTTTACTTAATCCTAAAGTTAAAGTCATTGCTTCGAATCGCAAATCTACATACGCTTGATAACCATTTTGGCTACGGACAGCGTCTTTACCTTCAAGAGATGAAGTATCGATTTGATCTGCAATATAATTGGGTTGCAAATGAGAAGTTGCAAATTGTGGTTTGGTTTCTGGGGTTTTAACATTTTCAATACTCGACGATTCTAAAACATACTTTTTCAAATCTTGATGTGCAATGTTTGATTCCTTTTTTACGGGTTTTGAAGTTGTTTTTGCAATAGAATTTATCGGTTTTGGAACACTAATTTTATTTTCTGTTACATAACCTTGAACCCAATTACTGGTGTTTTCATTGGCACAAATAGCAATAGAATACAAAAGTTTTGGACTAGTGGAATTTAACCAAATATATGCAACTGGACTTATACCATCTACACTATAATAGGTGGTGCATTTTGTTTCGATTTGCTCGATGGTGAATTTTAATTCTTTTTTGGTGAGTCTATCTTCATTTACTAATTTTTCAAATGCTAGTTGTACCGTTTGAAAAAACAGTTCTCCTCTTGTGTCGTCTGACTCAAATAGAAACCTATTGTATAAAGATTTGTCCTGTTTTATTTTGGTAGTAAAGAAATTTTTAGTCGCATCATTTTGATTTTTAGCAGTATAAACAGTTACATCTTTAATGTCTTTGCTGATAAAATCTCCTTTAAAATTTTTAAAATCATTTTTACCATCAATCAGAATAGCGTAAATGTTGGCAGTAATTCTATTTTTTTCGATTTCTTGACTTGATTTATTTTGAGCCAATAATAAAGTGCTAAAAAATAGGGTTATTGCAAGCAGTAATGGTTTCATTTTTTTTAATTTAAATTAGTATCAAATTTGCAGCAATCTGGCAAGAACCACAATACGAAGAACAACGTATATTTAGAAAACAACTTTACAATAATAGTATAACCTATGTCAAATGTATTGTGTTATCCTAAAATTATAATGAAACTAGAAAATTTACAGTTGTTTTTATGTAATAATTCAACACAATAACTATTTATAATCGGTACGAAAATCTACTAATGTATTGCCGTTTTTTGTAGTAGTTGTGGTTTTTGTGGTTGTCTGGTTACTACCTGAATTATTTGAGGGATTAGAATACAAACTCCTATTAGAAAAACTATCCCAAGCTGCTTTATTTAAGGCTTCTAGTTCGGCTTTTTTTCTGAGTTCTTCTGCTTTCTTTTCTGAAAGTTCAAATACAGAATTTGTATTTAACGAACTTGTATTTGATGTACTAGTATTTGATGTACTTGAGCTAGAATAATACACCTCTGATTTGTTCACTTTATCTGGGTCTATATATTCTCTACCTTCAACAGCTGCAATTGCTCTATCAACATATTTTGACCTAAAAGGGCCCAATTGTTTTGCTTTATCAAAATCATTTTGAGCGGCTTTAGCATTGGCCATCCTAGAATATACTTGTCCTCTACCAATGTAAGCATCGGATAAATTTGGAAAAATTCTAATGGCTTCGTTATTCAATGCTAATGCTTTTTGAAGATTTATTTCTTTTGTAGTGCCATAACCCCAAGTTAAATCCATTGCTTCCTGAACAATTTTCACATAATCCCGGTATCCTTTTTGACTGCGAACAGCATCTGGAGTATCAAAAGTTGAAGTGTCACTTTGATCTGCAATATAATTGGGTTGCAAACGAGAAGTTGCAAATTGAGGTTTGTTGGGATCAATATATTTTCCGTTTTTGAATTCTCCTTCGATAGTATTTCCGTTTTCTAATCGATAAATACCCTTTCCATTATTACAATCTCCAGATAGGCATCTTGGAAGAAATAAATCACTTTCTATTCGAGAAAATTTCAAGTTTACAATTTTACCATTTCTGGAAAACTCAAAACTAGCTTCATCTCGTTGTAACTGACCAAGAATGTTCCCAATTTCTTGATTTGTTTTTCCAAGAAGCACAATGTTATTTATTTTCAGCCAGATATCATCGACTTTTACACCTGCTTTTTGGGCAGGTCCAATTTCAAAAACTTTGATAATAACTATTTTTTCTGGAGTATTTGCAAATCCAAATCCAAAACTTTTTTGAGCCTGAAGTTGGCTAATAAACCCTAAAAATAGTAGTACTAGTATTTTTTTCATTTTTTTAAATTAAAATATCCATTCAAAATTGCAATAGTTTGATAAAAACTACAATACGAATAATAGCGTATTTTTTTGGGTATTATCTACAACAATCACAAGGAACGTATCGAGATGGTCCATATTCGGAAACGGTTTCGTTATGACTTATTCCTAAACCATTTACTGGTGTTACAGAATATGTTTTTGATCCCAAATACATTCCCTTTATTTCTTTTTGTCCTGTGCCTAGACAACAAATACATTTTGAAGTTCTTTCTATTTGAGCTGCTGCATTTCGGGTTTCTATTTCGTTGTTTTTTTTATTTATTGCAGCAACTTCTGCATTATATTGTTGATAACTAATATCTGATGCTAATTTATTGCTCTTTGCTAATGCCAAATAATTGAGTTGATTGGTGTGGTCGTCTACAAATTTTATTTGAAATGTTTCCCAATCTATTATGTAAAGAGAAACATAATAGCCAAATTTATATACATCTGGAACTAAATTTTCGGGTAACTTTGAGTTTAATTGCATACACGATTTTGTAAGATCTTCATTCCAAACCAAATCAATGTATTTTCCGTTTAAGGTTACTATTTTTTCGCAACTATTGTTTTTTTTATTTATGAAATAAAATGTTTTTTTATCGTCTTTATCTTGTCTATGCAAGTCTTTAAAAATCATATAATTTTCGTTGGCAATTTCTAATTCTACATTACCTGCTGGAGCGGTTAGAATATTCAAATCATTTATAATTTGTTTTACCGCCTCGTCAGAATAGTTTGGTTTAAATTCATTTGTTTGTGGTTTTTCAAAGAATTTTACTTCCATTTTTCTTGCTATTTCAGTTTGTTCAAAATTGTCAAACGATCCACTGTATAGTCTTTTTTGGCTATTTGCTGAGAAAACAGTAATAAAATCGTAATTAAAGTCGTAACTACTTGGGCTGATTTTTTTACGACTGATACACAATAAATTATCTTTACTGCTACTAAATAGTATATCTATATTTGATGTTCGAAAACTCATATCAGACAAATCGGTTGCATTTATATTAGGAATAGTAATATCTTGTACTACAGTTCCTTTGTTTTTGAGTATAAATTGTTGCAATTTTGATTCTTGTTGCTGGCTAAAATTTTGATTAGCATTAGCAATTGTAATTCTTTCTTGGCTTTCAAATTGTTCTTTAGTAACACTCTGATTTTCAGTATTAAAATACTCATACCTCTCTTTTTCTCCATAGGTATTCATTGAGCCTTCTACAAAATTTCCTTTTTTTGTGTATCCATTACTAAGCGTGTAAATTCCTTGACCCCTTTTTTCACAATATCTATTCATTTCGCCTGTATATTGTGTTCCGTTTAAGTAAATCATTTTTCCAAATCCATTCGGATTGCCATAAATACTTTTTCCTTCCCAAATATTTCCGTCTGCACGAATTACTTTCGCTTGACCTATTTGTTGACCATCTTTAAATTCTCCTGTAATTTTTTCCCCATCGGCATAAATTTCTGTCCCAATTCCTTCAAATTTGCCTTTTTTAAATTTCCCTTCGTAAATAGTTCCATTTTCATAAACAAATTTTCCAAAACCATTTTTACAATTTCCAGATATACAACTTCCTTTAGGAATTTGCGAAAATAAAATGGCACTAAAAAGTAGAGCAGATAATATTAGTAATTTTTTCATTTTTAAAATTTAAATAATCATTCAAATTTGCAACAATTTGATAAAAAACACAATACGAAGAACAACGTATTTATTACATATTCTTATTCGGCACCGATTGCCACAAAACTTTGCCTGTTTTATCCATTAATTTATTGCGATAGGTATCGGTTTTGGGGTCGTAAAGCGCAACAACTACTCGACCGTTTTCAAAAGAAGCTGTTCCTACTGCTAAATAAGGTGCGAACGCAATGACTTGTTTTCCTTTTTTATCGAGAAATCCAGTAGAAGTGAGACAAAGTCCTTCGGAAAAAGCGAAAAAATCTTTATTATAATTATAGTTGTGTTCTGCTAAATTTTGCATTGGAATAACGAGATTGAAATTTTTATCTAAAAATCCAAATTTAGATGTATCGTCACTTGTTTCGACTTCTAAAATTTTGAAAACTGCAGCCAAACCGTCTTTGAAATTTCGTACCTCATCAAATTGCTTTCGAGTGGCTTGATAGCCCGTTTTATCTATGAAAGTCATTCCAAAAACACCGCTATTTTTACTATCGCCAGGAACGGTAACCACCGCAAAACCGTCGGCAAAACTTTCGGCAAAATGATAAGTACAGTCAATGGTAAGTTTGCCCGTTTTGTCAATATATCCAAAGTTTCCTTCTTTGTTTTTCACTACCGCCAAATCCTCGGAAAAAGGTTCTATCCAAGACCATTGTTGCTCAATAACCATTTGCCCAGTTTTATCAACAAAACCCCATAAACCGGTATTGCCTTCATAATCATCGACAAATTCTGTATTGTTGTTTTTGATGGCCAAGCCGTCATTAAAATCATACAATCGCCCTACAGAAAACGGAATAACCAACTTTCCTGTTCGGTCAATTGCTCCAAACTGATAGCCTTCTTTTTCTACAATTGCCAATCCGTCGCTGTAGTCATAAATAGTCCAATTGCAAAACGGAACAATTATTTTTCCCGCTTTGTCGATTACGGCAAATTGGTCTTTACCTACTTCAAGTCGGTTTTCGATAATTGCCAAACCTTCAAAAAAATCGTGAGCATAAGCTGGGTTTTCAAATTGTGGTGCAATGACCCATTCGCCTGTTGTTTTACTCAAATACCCCATTTTATTGGTTTTAATATCGAGTGCACAAATTAAATCTTCGGTCGATTTTCTGTAATCATTTTTACTGTCGGCACCATTGATGTCATAAATTTTTATGTCTTTGAATGATTTTATGACTTTTCCAGCTGGCGACAACAAAACGTGTTCTTCTCCATCGGGATGGTTTGCATTTTTGTTTTCTGCCAATATATTTTGACCGATGCAAACACTTTGAAATGTTGTAACAAGCAGTAGAATTAAGATCTTTTTCATTGTTATTGATTTTTAGTAACAAACAATTTTCCGTCTTCGTTGTACTGTTTTCCATCTCCAACTTGTTCATCATTTATGTATTCGTACTCGGATTTTAATTTGCCGTTTTTGTGATATATTTTCTCGGTTCCGTTGAGTAAATCTTCTGCATAAGTCGCTTCTGATTTGAGTTTTCCGTTCTCATAATATCGCACAAATTCCCCATTTAGTTTATCGTTTTTCCAAACCGATTCGCTTTCAATTTTCCCGTCTTTGAAATACTTTTTCATACTACCACATATTTTACCGTCAACAAAAGGGGTTTCGCTTTTGAGAATGCCACTTTCATAATATTCTTTTTTAATTTCGGTTTGCGCATTGGCGATACAACCAAAAAGTAGAATTATAATTGGTAAAAGATACTTATTCATTATATTATGATTTAGAATTTCCATTTTCGTCGTACTGTTTACCATCGTCAACTTGCTCGTCGTTGCTGCATTTTACTTCCCATTTCAACTGGCCGTTTTCGTAATATTCTTTGAGGAAACCATTTTTTTTGTTGTTGAGATAATCCACAGTAAAATTGAGTTTTCCACTTTCGAAATAACCTCGCAAAAAACCTTCGATTGCATTATTTTGATAAGGAATTACTTTGTACAATTTGCCACTTTCGTAATATTCTTTGGCATCGCCATTTTTGTTATTGTTGGTGTGTGGAATCTCTAATTTCAACTTTCCGTTGGGGTGATATTCTTTGACCGTGCCTTCAATCAAATCATTTTTGAATGGGATTTCGACTTTTTTACCGTTCTCAAAATTTCTTGTTTCAAGTCCGTTTTTTTTATTATTGGTAAAATTGACTTGGTATTTTATGGTTCCATTTTCATGAAATTCTGTCAAAATTCCGTTAGTTTCATTGTCTTTAAAAGGTTCTTCG
Organism: Flavobacterium sp.; assembly: GCA_035433125.1. Classification (GTDB taxonomy): domain Bacteria; phylum Bacteroidota; class Bacteroidia; order Flavobacteriales; family Flavobacteriaceae; genus Flavobacterium. The sequence goes on along the minus strand of DAORUG010000018.1, from coordinate 406 downwards.
AGCAGTAATTTACCCGATTCATAAAAGGTTTTTACCAAACCGTTTATTTGATTGTCTTTGTATGGTGTTTCCTTTTTAATTTTCCCACTTTCATAATACTCAATGGTTTTTCCGTTTCGAGAATCGAAAATATAGGTTTCTTCCAGTTGCAGTTTTCCGCTTTCGAAATAGACTTTTGAAACTCCGTTGATAAAAATCCCTGTAAACGGAATTTCGGTTTTCAGGTTGCCGTTTTCGTGATATTCTTTGGCAATTGTTTTGGTGTTGGCAATTGGTGCTGGAATTTCACTTTTCAGATTCCCATTGGAATAATAGGTTTTCACGACATCGTTTTGTGCATTTACCGAAAGGCAAAAGAGGAATAATGCTAGAATTATAAAATATTTTCCCATCATTTTAGATTATT
>DAORUG010000017.1:0-32023 GCA_035433125.1 Flavobacterium sp. | reverse complement strand
AAATGCCAGTTTGGAGATGTGATTTTATATTCTTTTGCGAATCTTTTTAAAACAGGAACACTGTCTTCCCAGGGTGTAACACTATAAGAAAATAGTACAATGTCTTTTTCATTTTTCATGAATTCCTGAACTGCAATCAAGTTGTTTGTCATTTTAGGACAAATGGAACCACAACTGGTAAAAAAGAAATTCGCAACATGTATTTTGCCCTCAATATCCTTTTGAGTTATAGTTTTATTGTATTGGTCCGTCATACTGAAATTGGCTATTGTATGATTGATTTGTTTTTCGGCTTGGTCGCTGCTTAAAAATTGAGGTTCAAAATTGGCAGAGTTGTAGTATGGTAGAGCATTTGTGGAAGTTTTGTTCTCACAACTCACAATTAAAAACGCACAACTAATGGCTAATACTATCTTTAACATTTTTACAATTTTTAGTTCCTAATAATCCAAATCTTCTTCCTTTGATAATTACATAATTTGACCTGATGGAGCCGTTGTCATAAAATAATTTCTGGCTACCTTCTTCCTGTCCATTTTTGTAATGAAAAAATTTTACTAACTGACCTTCTCGATTCCATTCTTTGAATTCGCCGGTATATTCGTCGTTTGCTATTTGATATTCGTATTGTTTTGTTCCGTTTTTCCACCAAGCGCGATGAGTTCCTTCTTTTTTGCCGTTACGATAAAATCGTTTTTCGAATAATTGTGTATTGGGATACCAAGATTTATGGATACCTTCTTCAATGCCATTCAGGTAGGACCTTACAAAAGCAGTGTCTTTAGAGTTGTACATTTCATAAACGTAACCGTTAAATTTTTTATCATTGAAATAAACAACGTCTTGAATCTTTTGCAATCCAACACTATTTACATTGATATAAATCGATGGAATTGGTTTTGGATTTACAGGTTTTTCCTTTTTGCCATTAGAGCAGGCAAAAAGGAAAAAACCTAATACAATTAAAAACAGTCTTTTCATAAAACTACTGTGTGACTGTTCCTGGCGTGCCATAAAAACCGCTACCATTTATGTATGGGTCAGTATTGTTGATATGATAATGGTAAATTCCATTTGGGTAATCTGCAGTAATACCGGTGTGACCGTGATACCCATCCAACATTGCATTAGTTACTGCGGCTCCATTTTCTTCAGGACCATAAACTGGAAAGCCATCTAATAAAAATCCTAACAATGATGATTTTGTAACTTTAACCGTTGTCAAGTACAAAGGTTCAACATGATAATGATAACTTCCCGTAGCTGTTGGATGTCCAAAATATTTGTCAAAAGACAAGACTTCACTAGTAAGAGGGGTGTTTGGCGCTGCATACTGATTGTACAATGGTATTCCATTGATTGCAACTCCCATAGCGCCAAGTGGTGTGGCTGCATGTGTGTTACTTACTTGTGGGTTTAAAGGAATTTTAAAAGTATAGGTTCTGGTAGCTATGGTATTCGGATTTTTTTTAAATTCTCCCCCTCCAAATGTTGTACCACTAAATGCTTCGTATAAAGCATTTGCAGTAGGATAATACACGCTTGTGTGATCGGGTTGTCCTGTAGTTTTGATGGTTATATAAGTCCCATCGCTGGTTATGCTTGTTGCACCATATATTTTATTATAAACAGCTGGAACCGTTGAGGTAGTAGGTGGAGTTACCACGGGATCGCTAGGAGTATCGTCTCCGCTACAAGAAGAAAATAAAATTAGTGAAAGAAAAGGAATTGCTAAACTGAATAATGGTGTTTGCTTCATAAAAAGTTTTTTTAAATTAATTAGAATTACTGTTTTGTTTCTAATAAAGGGGAATGGCGAAAATAGTTGAATGTAAAATTATTAGGGTATTCATTTATTCTTTTTAGGGTGTGTATATTGTTATTGTTTTGATTTAAATTAAAAAAATTAACATTTAAATGAATTTGAATGTTAAAACTTCATAATAAGAGTTTATATTTTGTAAAAGGTTTAATTGAAAATGTATTTTTTTCAAATCCACAATTATTGTTATATTTGACGGATATAAATTAGCCCTGATAGTAGTGTAAATCCTTTTATGTTTTTCTTTAAAAACATAAAAGATTGCAACGAATAGCAGGATTAGCTCCTAAAAAATTATAAAAAATGAAATTACTTGAAGGAAAAGTAGCCATCATCACTGGCGCAAGTCGCGGAATAGGAAAAGGAATTGCAGAAATTTTTGCTAAAAATGGTGCAAACGTGGCATTTACATACAGTTCATCTGTAGAATCTGCATTGGCATTAGAAAACGAATTGAACGCTATGGGCATTAAAGCCAAAGGATATCAATCGAATGCGGCCGATTTCAACGAAGCTCAAACTTTTGTTGATGCAGTTTTAGCTGAATTTGGAACCGTTGATATTTTAATAAATAACGCCGGAATTACCAAAGATAATTTGTTGATGCGTATGTCCGAAGAAGATTTTGACAAAGTAATTGATGTCAATTTGAAATCAGTTTTCAATATGACCAAAGCTATTCAAAGAACTTTTTTGAAACAACGTGCGGGCTCCATCATCAATATGAGTTCTGTGGTAGGAGTGAAGGGAAATGCTGGACAAACGAATTATGCTGCTTCCAAAGCCGGAGTTATTGGATTTACAAAATCAGTAGCTTTGGAATTAGGTTCTCGTAATATTCGTTGCAACGCCATCGCTCCAGGATTTATCGAAACTGAAATGACGGCCAAATTGAGCGAAGAGGTTGTAAAAGGTTGGAGAGAAGGAATTCCTTTGAAACGTGGAGGAACAACTGAAGATGTTGCCAACGCTTGTCTTTTCTTGGCTTCGGATATGAGTACGTATGTTACCGGACAAGTCTTGAATGTTTGCGGAGGAATGTTAACATAATACGTTTGTTGTTAATGGTTTATTATTTTGAAAACATAAACTATAAACCCAAAACCATAAACTAAAAACGATGACTACAAACACCATTCTATTGTTATTGCTTTCTTTACTAATAGCAAGTGGTTTGTCCTTTTTCCAATATTTTTATAAAGCCAAAACCAAGTCGAAAGTAAACTTGGTTTTGGCTTTTTTGCGGTTTGTAACCATTTTTGGGATATTATTGTTGTTGATTAATCCTATAATCACAAGTAAAACACTCGAAACCATTAAAACGCCTTTGCCAATTGTAGTGGATAATTCGAGCTCAATTGTAGATTTAAAAGCGAATGAACCTGCGTTAGTATTATCTAAAAAACTATCTCAAAACAAGGAACTTCAGGACAAATTTGACATTCAATTCTATCGATTTGACAATGAATTTCAGCAATCGGAGGAGTTAGATTTCAAGGGAACACAAACTAATTTGGATGAAGTAGCCAAAAGTTTGAAAAGCATTTATAAGAACACCACTTTCCCAACGGTTTTGATTACAGACGGAAACCAAACTTCGGGCAATGATTATGTCTATTCTTTTGATGCGAATAACAAAGTGTATCCTTTGATAGTTGGCGATACAACGACATTTTTGGATTTAAAAGTAAGTCAGTTGAACGTTAATAAGTACGCTTTTCACAAGAATAAATTTCCTGTAGAAGTGTTTTTGAACTATTCCGGAAACAAAACTATCACTGCTGATTTTCGTATTTCGCAAGGCAATTCAGTTTTGAGCAAGCAAAAGGTTTCTTTTTCGTCTTCCAAAAAATCGGTGATTTTGAATGTTTTACTTCCTGCCGACAAAGTAGGATTACAAGTATTTAAAGCCACAATTTCATCTAATGAAAAAGAGAAAAATACCTATAACAATACCAAGAATTTCGCTGTTGAAATTATGGATCAAAAGACAAATGTCACCATTGTTTCTGCCATAAATCATCCTGATATTGGTGCAATGAAGCGAGCTATTGAATCTAATGCACAACGAAAAGTAACTATCGTTAAACCAAATTTAATCAATTTGCTACAAGATTGCAATGTTTTGATTTTGTACCAGCCAACGAACGAATTCAAGTCGGTTTTTGAGAAAAATAAATTAGCTGGAATTAATACTTTTATTGTTACTGGAAACAGTACCGATTTCAATTTTTTGAACCAGCAACAATCGAATTTGGTTTTTAAAATGAGCGGACAAAAAGAAGATTTTTTGGGTGAATTCAATTCACAATTCAATCTTTTTGCGATTGATAATATTGGTTTCGAAAATTTTCCGCCCTTGCAAAATGCTTTTGGAACGGTTTCCACAAACGGAACAGTTTCAACTTTGCTTTCGTCCAAAATCAGGAATATTGATACCAATGCTCCTTTATTGGCTTTTGCCGAAAATCAAGGCAAACGTTCTGCTTTTTTGTTGGGAGAAAACCTTTGGAAATGGCGTTTGCAAAGTCACGTCGACAATCAATCTTTCGAAAAATTTGATGTTTTCGTAGATAAAATTATCCAATTTTTGGCGTCGAATGATTCTAAAAAATCATTGGTCGTTAATCACGAAAGTTTTTATAATTCAGGAGAAGCTATTGAAATTTTGGCACAATATTTCAATAAAAACTACGAATTTGACGAGAAAGCCCGTTTGACCATTTCAGTAACTAATGCCAAAACTAAGCAAACTAAAAACTACGATTTATTAAAAGGCAATAATTCTTTTAAAGTCAATCTGGATGGACTATCGGCTGGAGGGTATGATTTTACTGTGAAGGAATTGACTTCAAAAACGAGTCATTCTGGTCATTTTGAAATTCTGGATTTTGACATTGAAAAACAGTTCGTCAATCCAGATGTAGAAAAATTAAATCAATTGGCTGTTCAAACACAAGGAAAAGCATATTATCCAAATCAGGTTGATACATTAATCAAATCACTTTTGGAAAACGAAAATTACAAAGCAATCCAAAAAGAAATCGCAAGCAAAACACCTTTGATTGATTGGGTTTGGTTATTGGTTTTGATTGCCATTTCACTAGCTGCTGAATGGTTTATCAGGAAATATAATGGACTGTTGTAAAGTCTATTAATGAAACGTTTTCCTTTTGATTAAATGAAATTTTAGGCGCAAAAAATCATACCATTGAGCAATAAAAAGAACAAATGCGGCGACAAATAGTGTTTTTATTTCGAGTAATTGATAGATAATTCCACCTGAAAAACATCCCAGAAAAAAGAAAGTAATGATGGATAATCGCAAAAAGATACTGGTCTTCAATTTTTTTACTTCTTCGGGTTTTTTGTAAAAAAACAACTGTGATAATTCGATTCCTAAATCTGTAAAAAGTCCCGTTAAATGGGTAGTTCTAACGGTTGCTTTTGAAATATTGGTTACCAAGGAATTTTGGATTCCCATAGAAAGAAGCATAAAAAAGGCAGTCAATTTCCCATCTAAAGTAAATAAACCTGTGGTGGTTCCGAAAATTCCTATAGAAATTAAAATTACCATTTCTAGTGTAATTGGAAAAATATGTGACCAATCTGGATTTTTTAAAGAAATTAATTCCTGTAAAAAACTGGATATAAACGAACCTAACAGAAAGAAAACGGTAAAAAGGAAAAAGGTAATTGCAGTAGCAAAATCGTGTCTCATAATCTCTTCAGCAAAAAAAGCAAAGTGACCTGTTACATTTGTTGTCAAAGTTTTTAAAGCTAAAACACCCGTAATATTGACTAATCCCGCAACAAAGGACAGCAAAATCGCCAATCTCAAATCGTGAGCAAAAGTCCTGTATTTACCTTTATGGCGAAACATAGTGTGTTTTTATTTATCAAATTCAAGTTATGAACGGAGCCTGAATTTATTTCTTTAATTGATGTAAAAATACTTTATTTTTGGTTAAACTTTAATATTAATCTTATTTAAGTATGCCTTAACCTTTAAATTTTAATAATTAATATTTACTTAAATCTTGACAACCAAGAGTTGCATTGTAATAAAAACAATATTTTTACATTGAAAAAATTAATTAAAATGGAACCTAATTTGAGTCGAATAATAATGAAAAAATGGACGGTTTTTTTGGCACTTTTTGTGATGACGTTTGGTTATTCGCAAAACTGGAAAACTAACTTTGAAGAAACAAAGCAACAAGCAACGAAAGAAAATAAAAACATTTTATTAGTTTTTTCAGGTTCGGATTGGTGCGCACCTTGTATCAAATTAGATAATATCGTCTGGAAATCTGAAGCTTTCAAAACGGAAGCGGAGAAATACTGGGTAATTTATAAAGCTGATTTTCCAAAGAAAAAAGCAAATCAATTGTCTCCAGAACTAACCGAAAGCAACAATAAATTGGCCGAAAAATACAACAAAAATGGTAGTTTTCCTTTAGTAATTCTGTTGGACAAAACTGGAAAAGTGCTTGGTATGACTGGTTTTAAGAACATTTCGGCACCAGATTATATTCAACTCATTCATTCATTGGAGAAATAATGAAAAATATAGCGACACTATTCTTTTTAACAATCACATTTGTCTCTTTTGGGCAAATCATTCACAAAAAGAAATTATCGATGCTGGGAAGTCCTTTCGAAATTACAGTTGTTTGTAAAGATACCGTTCAAGGAAATTATTTTGCAGATTTGGCTGTAGCCGAAGTAAAACGTATCGAAAATTTAATATCCGATTGGATTCCAAGTTCACAAATATCGAATGTAAATCAAAATGCAGGAATCAAACCTGTTAAAGTCGATAAGGAAGTTTTCGAATTAGTTAACCGCTCCATTAAAATTTCTGAAATCACTTCTGGTGCTTTTGATATTTCGTATGCATCGATGGATAAAATTTGGAAGTTTGATGGCAGTATGAAAGAGATGCCAACCGAAGATGCCATCAAAAAATCGGTTTCTAAAATTGGATACAAGAATATTATTCTCGATTCAAAAGAGCAAACCATTTTTCTCAAAATTGAAGGAATGAAACTGGGACTTGGTGGTATTGGTCAAGGGTATATCGCTGATAAAGTCAAAGAATTGCTTTTTTCTAAAGGATGTGCTGCTGGTATTGTCAATGTTTCAGGAGACATCAATACTTGGGGAAAACAGCCCGACGGCAAGTTTTGGACAGTGGGAATTGTAAATCCTATGAATAAAAATAAAATTTTTGCCACTTTTCCTCTCGAAAATAGTGCCGTGGAAACTTCGGGTAGTTATGAAAAATATGTTGTTTTTAATGGTATTCGGTATTCACACATCATCGATCCTCGTACAGGTTATCCTTCAAAAGGGATTGTGAGTGTATCCGTTTTTTCGAAACAAACCGAAATTGCCGATGCCTTAGCCACCGGAATATTTGTTTTGGGAGTAGAAGTTGGATTGGATTTAGTAAGCCAATTGAAAGGTATTGAATGTATTATAGTGGATGATAAGGGGAAAATTCATTCGTCAAAAGGAATCGACATTAAAAATTTTAAATAATTCAAATTAACAATTGAGATAATGATAAAAAAAATAGTTTTCGTGTTTTTTTTGATTACAGTTTTACAATCTTGTAATGCGGTAAAAGAATATGAAAAAGTAGCCATAAATGATCCCGATATGAAGCTTTCGGCAAGAACTTCGGAGCGTTATGAAACTACTTTTCAGGTGTACAGAGAGGCAGCAGCTGGCGCCAATGGGGGTAAATCAGGTGGTGGTTGTGGATGTAATTAATATAATAAGATGAAAAAATTAGTAATTGCATTGAGTTTATTCAGCGGTATAATTTCTTCTGCACAAGAAAAAGATTCCACGCTTGTTTTTAAAAAGCGTGTTTTAGAAAGTGTTGAAGTTGATTTTTTGTTGAGTTATTACAATCAAGATGGATCAAAATCAGCAGTTTCAGGTGGAATAGGTTCTGAGGAATTGACTGATATTGCTACCAATATTGTAGTGGCAATGCCCTTAAACGATGATGCTGTTTTAACCGTCGATTTGGGTATTTCGGCTTACTCATCGGCTTCATCCAGTAATATCAATCCGTTCAATGCCACTGGAGCTTCTGGTGGTGGCGATGATGACGATGGTGACGACGATAGAATAGGTTCATTTGCGGCAGCACCTGCAGCTGCGCCTTATGGAACGCCTTGGCAAGCCTCATCTGGAGCATCAAAAAATGACGAACTGTCCGCAGTAACTGTAAATTATTCCCATAGTAGTGATTCCAGAAATTTTATTTGGAATGCAGACGTTTCTTTTTCCAATGAATACGATTATACCTCTGTTGGTTTTGGTGGAGGTATTGCCCAACTTTTCAACGATAAAAACGCAGAATTAAGTCTAAAAGCCAATGTGTATTTAGACCAGTGGAGACCCATTTACCCAACTGAATTACACGAATATTCAAAATATGGCGCTGATTTTTTAAACCAAGGATATTTTGCAGGAGTGACTGTTTTGGATCAAAGCGGGCAAGCTACCGTTAATTATTTGCCCTCGGCGTTTCAAACCATACCTTCCGTAAATAGAAATTCTTATTCTGCCTCGGTTGGATTGTCTCAGGTACTCTCAAAAAAATTACAAGTTTCTGTTTTCTTTGATGTTTTGCAACAAGAAGGATTGTTGTCAACACCGTATCATCGAATTTATTTTGCCGATAAAGCCAATTATTATATTGGACAAGCACAATATATTCCACAATATGAAAGTGAAAGCAATGTGGGAGTCTATAAATTGGCAGACGATATCGAAAGATTGCCTGATAGTCGTTTCAAATTACCTATTGGCGCCCGATTGAATTATTACATCAACGAGCGATTTGTTTTGCGCACTTATTACCGTTTTTATTCTGATAATTGGGATATTCAATCCCACACAGCTTCTATTGAGTTGCCAATTAAAGTATCTGATAGATTTACTGTTTTTCCTATGTATCGCTTTTATACCCAAACACAATCGAAATATTTCGCACCGTATGAAACACATTTATCAACCGAAAAATATTATACATCCGACCCAGATTTAGCTACCTTTGATTCCAACCAATATGGGTTTGGAGTGAATTACACCGATATTTTTACAGGTGCCAAAATCTGGAAATTTGGTTTAAAAAATATCGATTTCAGATTCAATCGGTATCAGCGAAGCGATAATTTAACGGCCAACATCGCTACCATTGGATTTAAGTTTGTAATGCAATAAAAAATGAAAATTTTAATAGTAGAAGACGAAGTAGGGATTGCCAATTTTCTCCAGCAAGGTTTGGAGGAAGAGGGCTATACAGTTTTGGTGGCAAACGATGGCAAAACGGGTCTTGAATTGGCTTTAAGCCAAAAAGTAAATATCATTCTTTTGGATTGGATTTTACCAAAAATGACTGGAATTGAAGTATGCAAATCCATTCGAAAAACAGATACCACAACTCCCATTATTTTTTTAACAGCAAAAGATACTGTTCAAGAAACTATTGAAGGACTAAAAGCTGGTGCCAATGATTATATCAAAAAACCATTTAGTTTTGATGAATTAGTCGAACGCATAAAAATTCATTTCAGAAATCAAACAGAGCCAGAAACACTAAAACTAGGACCCATTGAAATTCATCTCACAAAACATCTTGTATTGGTTGATGGTAATGAAGCCAACTTGACCCAACGCGAATTTGAATTGCTCTGCTATTTGGTTCGAAATAAAGGAAAAGTTTGCACTCGAACCCAAATTATTGAAGATGTTTGGGACATTCATTTTGAATATGATACAGGAGTTATTGATGTTTTTATGAACGCCATTCGTAAAAAACTCAGTTTAAAAATTGACAAAGATTATATAAAAACGATTAGAGGAGTTGGCTACATTGCCAATGATTAAATAAAACTATGCAACCACTTTCTTTTAAAAATAGAATAGCGTTTAACTATATTATCACTACAGGGTTATTGATTTTTGTAGTTTTTTTTTCTATATATTATATTGTAAAAATCAGTGTTTATAGTCATATAAACGATGACATCAAGAGTGAAGTGAGCAAGCATTTGACCGAAATTGAAATAAAAGACGATTATATAGGTCTAATCCATAATGACGAATGGAGAGAACGAGAACACAATTCAGTTGCTGTAAATCCAGTTTTTATTCAATTTTATGACAAGATAGGAAAGCTTGCCGAAAAATCTCCAAATCTAAAAATTCATACTTTAATTTTCAATAGTACTATTGGCGATAATGTATTCTTTGATACACAATTAGATAATAAATCTATTCGGCAAATTCAGGTTCCCATATTTCAAAATTCAGTAAAAAAAGGATATTTATTGGTGGCAATGTCTTTAGAAGATGCCAAAATGGTGCTCCATAATTTATTTCAAATTTTAATTTTTTCCTATCCGTTAATTCTGTTTTTACTTTTTATCATTGCCCGATTAATTGCTGGAAGAAGCATAAAACCAATAAGTTCCATTATCAAAACATCTAATATTATAACAAAGGATAACCTGAAATCAAGAATTCCGTTGCCTCAAAATCGGGATGAACTTTATATCCTTTCGCAAACGATAAATAATTTATTGGATAGAATAGAAAACACAATCGAAAGGGAAAAACAATTCACATCTGATGCCTCACACGAATTAAGAACTCCTTTAACGGTCATCAAGGGAACTTTGGAAGTGTTAATCAGGAAACCAAGAAATCAAGAAGAATATCTCGAAAAAATCAATTTTTGTGTTTCTGAAGTGAATAGATTGAACCATTTGGTCGATGAATTGCTTTTGTTAGCTCGATTTGAAAATCAAAATCAAAGTTTGAAAATTGAAAAAGTGTGCTTAAATGCTACCATTTTAGATGCCATTTCTCGCTATTCGAGCCAAATTCAGGAAAAAAAAATTCATATCACAACCGAATTTATCAAGGAATATTACGTCAATTCTGATGCTTACTTACTTTCGATTATTATCAATAATTTGGTTTCAAATGCTTTAAAATATTCCAATAAAAACACTACTTTAAATATTGTTTTAACCGATAAAAAAGAGGGAATCGAATGCCAAATAATCGATTCAGGAATAGGAATTCCCGAAGAAGATTTGAAAAAAATATTCAACCAATTTTACCGTTCAAAATCTATTGAACATTCTGGAATTAAAGGTACTGGACTCGGTTTGTCAATTGTAAAAAGACTGAGTACTTTGCTTCATATTGACATAAAAATCATTAGTAAAGAAAATACAGGAACTACTGTGTTTTTAAGTTTTCCGTAAGTATATCTTAAGTAGTCCTTAAGCGTCCTTTCTTATAGTTCTCAATACTTTTGTAATATAAAATTTGAAAATATATGCTCGAGAAAATAATCGCATTTAGCTTAAGGAACAAACTAATAATATTACTTTTTACACTCTTGGTCATTGGGTTTGGACTTTTTTCCATCACCCAAATCTCCATTGGAGCAGTGCCCGACGTAACCAACAACCAAGTTCAGGTAATCACGACTTCCCGCAATCTTTCGACCCAAGATATCGAACAATTTATAACTTATCCAGTCGAAATAGAAATGGCCAATTTACCTGGCGTTCAGGAAATACGTTCTATTTCAAAATTCGGACTTTCGGTGGTAACCATCGTTTTTGATGATGATTTAGGAACCTATCTTCCTCGCCAACTTATTGCCGAGAAAATCAAAACTGCTTCAGAAAAAATTCCTCAAGGTTTTGGAACTCCTGAAATGGGGCCAATTACCACAGGTTTGGGCGAAATTTACCAATATACTTTGGAAGTAAAACCCGAATTCAAATCGCAATATTCTGTCACCGATTTAAGAACGCTTCAAGATTGGGTGGTAAAACGGCAATTGTCCGGTATCAAAGGTGTTGTTGAAATAAACACTTGGGGTGGCTATCTCAAACAATACGAAATTGCGATTGTTCCCTCTAGTTTAAAAGCAATGAACATCACGACTTTGGACGTGTTTAATGCTTTGGAAAAAAACAACAGCATTGCAGGTGGAGCTTACATCGAAAAAACAAATCAAAGTTATTTTATTCGTGCCGAAGGAAAGGTAAAATCCATTCAAGACATTGAAAACATTGTGGTCAAAAACACGAATGGATTACCGGTTTATGTCAAAATCGTGGCGCAAGTTCGCTACGGAAACGCCAATCGTTTCGGAGCCATAACAGGCAATGGTGAAGGTGAAAAAGTCTTGGGACAAGTAATGATGCTCAAAGGTGGAAACTCCAAACAAGTGATTTCGGACGTTAAGGATAGGGTTGCCGAAATTCAAAAACGGTTGCCGAAAGGCGTTTACATCAATGGCTTTTTGGAACGAAGTGAATTGGTCGGAAAAACCACCTTTACCGTGGCCGAAAATTTGATTCTGGGCTGTTTAATCGTGATTTTTGTCGTGGTCTTATTGCTGGGCAATTGGCGTTCTGGCTTGGTGGTCGCTTCGGTGATTCCGTTGTGTTTGCTTTTTGCAATTTCGCTGATGAATGTTTTTGGAATTGATGCCAACTTGATGAGTTTGGGCGCCATCGATTTTGGAATTATCATTGACGGAGCGGTTATTATAGTCGAGTTTATTGCCTTCCAAATTGCACACAAATCCAAAGGTTTGGAACTTTTATCCAATGAAGATCGCCAAATTCAAATCGACCAAATCACATACAATAGTGCTTCGAAAATGATGAATTCAGCCATTTTCGGACAATTGATTATTCTAATTGTTTTTATCCCAATTCTTTCATTAACGGGCATCGAAGGCAAAATGTTCAAACCAATGGGAATGACATTTAGTTTTGCCTTGGTGGGAGCGATGCTGCTTTGTTTTACTTATGTTCCTGTTGTTTCGTCACTATTTTTAAAACCAACTGAGGAAAATCCAAACTCCATATCCAATAGGTTGATTCAACTGATGCAATCGTGGTATTTGCCCGTAATTACTTGGGCTTTGGCTAATACAAAAAAAGTAATGTATGCTGCAGTAGGTTTATTGTTTATGGCTATGGCGCTTTTTGCAACGATGGGAGGAGAGTTTATTCCAACATTAGATGAAGGCGATTTTGTCATTCAACCGGTTTTAAAAACGGGAACTTCGCTGTCAAAAACGATTGCCACAACAACAAAAATTGAAAAAATAATCCTGAAAAGCTTTCCCGAAGTCGAGCAAGTGGTCAGCAGAATTGGTGCTGCGGAAGTACCAACCGACCCAATGAGTATGGAGGAAAGCGACGTAATCGTCAAGTTGAAACCAAAATCCGAATGGGTTTCGGCTTCCAGCAAAGACGAATTGGCGGATAAAATAAAAGCAGCCATCGAAAAACAAATCCCCAATATGGATATCGAGTTTACGCAACCCATCGAAATGCGTTTCAACGAATTGATTTCAGGAACGCGTTCGGATGTGGCGGTGAAAATTTTTGGTGAAGATTTAGAAGTGTTGGCGCACAAAGCCATTGAAATCAAAAAAGCTATTCAAAATATAGAAGGTGCATCGGACGTGATTATCGAAAAAACGGAAGGTTTGCCACAAATGGCGGTGTCTTATGACCGTTCCAAAATTGCTCGATACGGATTGAATATTGCCGATTTGAATGAAATAATTGCCCTTGGTTTTGCCGGAAAAACGGTAGGAAATGTTTTCGAAGGTGAAAAACGATTCGATATGGTCATTCGTTTGGACAAAACCAATCGCAGGGATATTGAAGATTTGCGAAATTTATATATTTCGGTTCCAAACGGCGAGCAAATTCCGTTGAGCGAATTGGCAAATATTGAATATACCGAAGGCCCAGCGAAAATTTCACGAGACAATACCAATCGTAGAATTGTGGTGGGAATCAACGTGAGAAATAGAGATTTACAAAGTGTGGTGCTTGATATTCAGAATATTGTGGAAAATAAAATCAAACTTCCGGTTGGCTACACAGTGAGTTATGGCGGACAATTTGAAAACCTTCAAAGCGCCAAAACACGGTTGGCCATTGCCGTTCCAATCGCTTTGTTCCTGATTTTTATCTTGCTGTATTTTGCTTTTAGCAGCGTCAAGGAAGCCTTGATGGTGTATTCAGCCATTCCGCTTTCGGCAGTGGGTGGCGTGTTGTTTTTATGGCTGCGCGATTTGCCTTTTAGCATCTCTGCAGGCGTTGGTTTCATTGCACTTTTCGGGATTGCCGTGCTCAACGGAATTGTACTGATAGAACATTTTAAAGAATTAAAACACAGCGGAATGGAAGATATGGACGAATTAATTTTGAAAGGCACAACCGACAGATTGCGCCCCGTAATTTTGACTGCCGCTGCTGCTGCATTGGGATTCTTGCCAATGGCTATTTCATCATCGGCTGGGGCAGAAGTACAACGTCCGCTGGCAACGGTGGTTATTGGAGGACTGTTTACCGCGACGATTTTGACGATGGTGGTTTTGCCTATTTTGTATAAAGTTTTTGATGGAAAAGAATTCAAAAAAGCTAAATTCAAAAGCCACAAGAACAAAACCTTGCTTTTGATTGGGTTGTTGTTTACTTCTGTTGGTTTTTCTCAAAATTCAAATTCTAACAACAACGAACTGGATATTTTGATTGCCAAAGCCTTGGAAAACAGTAGAAGTATTAAAGCGGCACAATTGCAGGTTGATAAAACGAAAGCGAACATCAATAACGCTTATTCTTTTGATAAAACGAATGTTTATTACAGCTATGACCAAAATAATTTGGCCGTAAATAACGAACCCTTGAAGGTTTTTGGTATCCAACAACGTTTTGCTTTTCCGACCATTTATGGTGCGCAAAAAAGCGTCAATACTGCCGAATTCGAGAAAGAAAAAGCCAGTTTTGAAATTCATAAAAATAAACTGACTTTCAATGTTTCGAATGCCTATCATCAGATTGTTTATTTACAACATCAGGAAAAATTGTATCGGTATTTGGACAGTTTGTACCAAAATTTCTCCAAAGCCAGCAACAGAAAATTTGAATTAGGCGAAACCAATTATCTCGAAAAGATTACGGCTCAAGCCAAATTCAGAAAGATAAGCACCACGCTTTCTCAGATTCAAAACGACAAAAAAGCACAGTATGAGATTTTGCAATCCTTGGTTCAATCCGATGAAAAATTGCTAATTGCAAATAATCAAATCGAACCAATTATTAACGTGACAAATGAAACAAGTAAGTCGTTGTATTCGTCTTATTTGGAAAGTATTAGCAATAATTATAAAAACCAAATCAGTTTGCAAAAACAGCATTGGTTGCCCGATTTAAACCTAGATTATTTCCAAGGAAAAAATAGTGGATTATCGCAATCTTTGTATGGATTTCAGGTTGGAGTAGGCATTCCGTTATTCTATTTTGGTAATAAAGCCAAGTCGAAAGTGGCTCAATTGGAATTGCAATCCTGGGAGCAACAAAAACAAAACGAAGAGCAAAAAATTGATAAATACATCAGCCAAAAAATAAATGAATTGGCCAAATATCAGGAAGCCATTAATTATTACAATCAATACGGGAAAAAACTGTCGGAAGAAATCATTAAAGTAGGGAATAGAAGCTACAAACAAGGAGAAATTGACTTCTTTCAATACATTCAAAGTTTAGAAAACGCGACAGCCATTCAAGTGGATTATTTAGACAATGTGCTGCAATTCAACAAAACCCAATTAGATTTACAATATCTTAATTTTTAATATGTTACCAATGAAAAAAATCATATACACCCTCATCATAACTTCGCTTTTGTTTTCTTGTAAAGACGCTAAAACACAAGAACCAACAGAGAAAGATAACGGCTTAATTACGGTTACTGCAGCCCAGTTTCAATCGTCGCGAATGGAAATTGCAAGTCCCGTTGAACAGGATTTTGATGTGACCATAAACACTTCCGGAAAAATTGACGTTCCACCTCAAAACAGGGCAAAAGTCACTTCGTTTATTGGAGGTTATGTAAAATCGACCAAACTTTTGGTTGGAGATAAAGTGACTAAAGGACAAGCTCTTTTAACTTTGGAAAACACGGAATACCTTGACATTCAAAAAGACTATCTTGAAGTGGCGGAGCAAATTAAGTATTTGAAATCGGAATTCGAAAGACAGAAAACACTTTATGACGAAAAAATTACTTCCCAAAAAAATTACCTCAAAGCCGAAAGCGATTACAGAAGAACATTGGGAATGTACCAAAGTTTAAGAGCAAAATTGCAATTGCTGAACATCAATCCAAGCAATGTCGAAAAAGGGAAATTGACTTCGATAGTAACCATTTATGCCCCAATTACGGGCGATATTGTCATTATGAATGCCAATGTGGGAATGCCGGTTGCTCCTTCGGACGTGATTTTGGAAATTGTGGACACCAATCATTTGCATTTGGAATTGGCAGTTTTTGAAAAGGATATTTTGAAAGTAAAAGAGGGGCAAAAAATCACTTTTACCGTTCCCGAAGCCACCAAAGAAGTTTTTGATGCCAAAGTACATTTGGTTGGGAAATCAATTGAAGGCAATGACAGAACCATCAATGTTCACGGGCATTTGGATGACAATATCAAACAAAAATTACTTACGGGAATGTTTGTGGAAGCCAAAATAAAAACAAGTTCGAAAAAAGGTTTGGCTATTCCTACGGATGCATTAATTTCTGAAAACAACAAAAATTTCGTGCTTTTATTGGATAACGATAAAAACAATACTTTTTCTTTCAAAAAAGTAGCCGTTACTATTGGCGAAAAGTCTGAAAAAACAGTCGAAATTATTCCTAATAATCAAATTAATGCTTCTTCAAAAATTCTTGTAAAAGGTGTTTTTGATTTGGCAGAATAAAAACAATACTTATGGACTTAAACAAATTAAAAGGACAATTACAAACCGAAGTCGATACGGCATTTTTGTACGATAGCATTGCTAATATTCAGTCGGATGAAAATTTGACTCGCGTTTTACAAAGTTTAGCCAAAATTGAAAAGGGACACGCAAAACATATGCTGGACAAGGTTCGGGAGTTTGAACCGAATCACGTTATGCCTTCAGCTTCATCAAGAGCCAAATTCCAATTGAAACTGGGAAAACTTTTTGGTTATAATTCCATCATCAGCAGTTTGTCGAATGTTGAAAAACAATTTGCATTAAACGCTATCAAAAACAAAATTGAAAAAGGGGAGAAGCCTAATGGTTTCGAACACAATCACCTCAATATTATTGAAGCCGTAAACAATAATGCCGCTTTGAATGTTTCAGGCGGATTGTTGTCTAAATTCGAAAGTCGGCATAAATCCGTTGGTGGAAATGCGTTGCGTGCAGCGGTTTTGGGTTCGAATGACGGACTGGTTTCCAATATGAGTTTGGTTATGGGAGTTGCTGGAGCGGCAGTTTCCAATGACACCATTTTATTGACCGGAATTGCAGGTCTTATGGCTGGAGCAATTTCGATGGCTTTGGGCGAATGGCTTTCGGTGCAAAGTTCAAGAGAATTAAATCAGCGCCAAATCGATTTGGAAACCGAAGAGTTGGAAGCTTCGCCAGAAGAAGAAAAAAAGGAATTAGTCTTGCTGTATCAAGCCAAAGGAATGAACGCTACAGAAGCTCAAAAACTGGCTGACAAAGCATTTGAGAATCCTGACACGGCAATCGATGCTATCATCACCGAAGAACTAGGAATTGACAAAGAAGAATTGGGCGGTTCTGCTTGGGAAGCTGCCATTGCTTCGTTCATTCTGTTTGCCATCGGAGCGATTATTCCATTGTATCCTTTTATGATTTTGGACGGAAAAAACGCTATTTATTTGAGTATTGCGAGTAGTGTTGTGGGACTTTTTGGTATTGGAGCAGCCATAACATTATTGACAGGAAAAAGCATTCTATTTTCGGGAATGCGACAAGTTGCTTTTGGATTGGCCGCAGCAGCTGTGACTTATGGAATTGGAACTTTAATCGGAGTTTCATTGGCTGGATAATTAGCATAAATATTTTAACATTAAATACAAAATTATGAACGACGCACATTTACACATGGTAGTAAACCATTTTCCAATTATTGGGACAATTCTTGGATTGGGAATTTTAATTGCAGGAATGGTTTTAAAAAAAATTTCGGTAAAAAACACCGCGTATTATTTATTTGTTGTTGCAGCAGTTTTTGCCGCTTTTAGTATGGGAACCGGAGAAGGAGCCGAAGAATTGGTTGAAGACATGCCTTCTGTTGGAAAACAAATTATCCACGAACATGAAGAGATGGCTGAAAATTTTGCAGTGGTCATGTATGTATTGGGATTTTGTTCTTTATTGGGAATTTATTTTGATTATAAAAATCACGTTAAAGCGAAATTGGTTGCTGCTATAGTATTAGTTATAGCTATGGTGTCAGTAGTTTTTGGCTCATTAGTGGGAAATTCTGGTGGTGAAATTCGTCATACCGAAATTAGAGCGAACGCTGTTCCGGCTGGAGCAGCAGAACAAAATACTGCTGTTGGAGAACAAGGAGAAACGGAAGACAAGGATTAAATTTAGTTAATGATTATATACAAAAAGAGAGGATAATTTAAAAAAAATCCTCTCTTTTACAACAAATTAAACTAGTTAAAACTATTTTAAAAATTAGAAACAATACTCATTTTCTGTTACTAATTTTGTGGTAATCAATTCTCTTAATCCAATGATATTAGGCATATTGGTGTATTTTGTAAAACGGCGTAATCCCATTAACATCATTCGTTGTTCATCGCCTTCAGCAAAAGAGATGACACTTTCTTTCCCTTTTTGGGTAACCACATCAACCGCTTTGTACAAGTATAATTTTGCCATCGCAATTTGTTCTTGTACTTTGGATTCACCTTCTTTTTTTGCCAATTTTTCAGTTCTTAATATGGTTGATTCCGCCATATAGATTTCGATTAAAATATCGGCGGCGGCAATTAATAATTGTTGGTGACCTTCTAAATCGGGACCGTATTTTTGAACCGCACCACCAGCAACCATTAGGAATGCTTTTTTCAATTTAACTAACATTTCTTTTTCCTCAGCAAACAATTCAGAATAATCAGGCGTGTCAAATGAAGGAATCCCCATCAATTCTTCCTGAACTTTTGTGGCTGGACCTAATAAATCAACGTGACCTTTGAATGCTTTTTTGATTAACATTCCCACCGAAAGCATTCTGTTAATTTCGTTGGTACCTTCATAAATACGAGCAATTCTAGCATCACGCCAGGCACTTTCCATTGGGGTATCTTCGGAAAATCCCATACCTCCAAAAATCTGGATTCCTTCGTCGGCACAGTTTTGAACGTCTTCAGAAACAGCTACTTTCAAAATAGAACACTCTATAGCAAATTCTTCAACGCCTTTCAATTCAGCTTCTTGGTGTAAAATTCCCTCAGATTCTCTAGTTGAAATTCTGTCTTCAATGTCTTTTGCAGCTCTATATGTGGCACTTTCGCCAGCATAACAAGAAGTGGCCATTTCAGCCAATTTATATCGAATAGCTCCAAATTGTGAAATTGAGGTATTAAATTGCACTCTTTCGTTGGCATATTTAACGGCTCCGGTTGTTACTCTTCGTTGTGCGTCAAGACAAGCAGCAGCCAATTTTATACGCCCAACATTCAAGGCATTCATTGCAATTTTGAAACCGTTTCCTCTTTCGGAAAGCATATTTTCAATAGGAACTTTGGTATCAGCAAAGAAAACCTGACGTGTTGAAGAAGCCCTAATACCTAACTTGTGTTCTTCTTCACCCATTGTAATTCCATTACTAGGATCATTTTCTACAATGAAACCGGTAATATTTTTATCGTCACCAATACGGGCAAAAACTATGAATAGGGAGCAAAATCCTGCATTAGAAATCCACATTTTTCCTCCAGTAATGCTATAATATTTGCCATCTTCGGATAAAATTGCTTTTGTTTTTCCAGAATTGGCATCCGAACCTGCACCAGGTTCAGTCAAGCAATAAGCACCAAACCACTCGCCAGAGGCTAGTTTTGGAACGTATTTTTGCTTTTGTTCTTCGGTTCCATAAAGTGTAATTGGCATTGTTCCAATTCCGGTATGCGCACCAAAAGCCGTTGAAAAAGATCCTGTTGCTCCCGAAATATAATCACAAACCAAAACGGTATTTACGAATCCCATTCCCATTCCGCCATAAGCTTCTGGAACTGCTACGCTTAGAAATCCCAAGTCACCAGCTTTTCGCATTGTTTCTTCGGTAAGAGCGTAATCTTTCTTCTCAAAACGGTCTTTGTTGGGCCAAATTTCTTTGTCTACAAATTCCTTTACGGAATCACGCATCATTATTTGTTCTTCATTGAAATCTTCGGGAGTGAAGACGTCTTCACATTTTGTCTCTTTTACGATGAATTGACCACCGCGTGTTTTATCAGCCATAACTATGTTTTTTGATACTAATTTCTAATTATAATAATTCATAAATTCCTGCGGAACCTTGCCCTGTACCAACACACATAGAAACAATTCCATATTTGTTGCCACGTCTTTTCATTTCGTCGAATAGTTGAACAGACAATTTAGCTCCAGTACAACCTAGTGGATGTCCTAATGCAATGGCTCCTCCATTGACATTTACGATATCTGGGTTTAATCCCAATTCTCTTATAACAGCTAATGATTGAGAAGCAAAGGCTTCATTCAATTCGATTAAATCAATATCTTTTAATTCTAATCCAGCTTGTTTCAAGGCTTTTGGAATGGCTTTTACTGGGCCAATTCCCATAATTCGTGGCTCAACTCCAGCCGAAGCAAAATTTACTAAACGCGCAATGGGAGTGAGGTTTAATTCTTTGACCATTTCTTCGCTCATAATCAAAACGAAAGCGGCTCCATCACTCATTTGAGAAGAATTTCCTGCCGTAACACTTCCGTCAGCAGCAAAAACAGGTCTTAATCCCGCCAATGCTTCAACCGAAGTTCCCGCTCTTGGGCCTTCATCTTTATTGACGATATAAGATTTGGTTTCCTTTTTACCATTTTCATTAATGAACGTTTGCTCAATAGTTATTGGAACAATTTGGTTGTCAAATTTGCCTTCAGCTTGAGCTTTCAAGGCTTTCATATGGGATTGATAAGCAAATTCATCTTGGTCAGCTCTCGAAATGTTGTATTGTTTCGCAACAGCTTCAGAGGTCAATCCCATTCCCCAATAATAATCTTCGTGACCAGCTGCCGCAACAGCATAATCAGGAGTTGGTTTGTAACCACCCATTGGAATAAAACTCATGCTTTCGGCTCCACCGGCAATGATGCAATCCGCCATTCCGGATTGTATTTTGGCTGTAGCCATCCCGATAGTTTCTAATCCTGAAGCACAATATCTGTTGACGGTTACGCCGGGAACATCTTCGATTTTCAATCCCATCAAGGAAATCAATCGTCCCATATTCAATCCTTGTTCGGCTTCTGGCATCGCATTTCCCACCATTACGTCGTCTATGCGTTTCTTGTCGAAATCAGGCAATTCATTCATCATAAATTGAATGGTTTCGGCTGCTAATTCATCAGGACGTTTGAAACGAAATACTCCTTTTGGGGCTTTTCCCACGGCGGTTCTGTATGCTTTTACTATATAGGCTGTTTTCATATTAGCCCCCTAGCCCCCGAAGGGGGAATTCCTATTAGGGGTAAATAGGGTTTTAAATCACATGTTTTTTATAGAAATGCGATATATTATTTTTTCAATTATTTAGAGAACTTTTTATATTCGAAATCGCTAGTTACAATTTGGAGAGTTCCCCCTTTGGGGGCTAGGGGGCTTAATTCCTCAACGGTTTTCCCTTGGTTAACATAAATTGAATCCTCTCCAATGTTTTTCTTTCCGTACACAAGCTCAAAAATGCTTCTCTTTCAATATCCAATAAATATTGCTCACTTACCAATGTCGGTTCGGATAAATCACCACCAGCCATTACATAAGCTAGTTTGTTGGCAATTTTTTTATCGTGTTCTGAGATGTATTTTCCGGCTTCCATCTGGTCAGTTCCTACCAAGAACATTCCCAAAGCTTGTTTTCCCAAAACTTTCACATCATTTCTGCGAATGGGTTGGGTGTAACCTGCTTCCGCCATTAGCAAAGCGTGTTTTTTGGCTTCGGCAATTTGACGGTCTTTGTTGACTACGACAACATCTTTTCCGTGTTGTAAAACTCCTAAATCAAAAGCTTCGTGAGCCGAAGTCGAAACTTTGGCCATAGCCACAGTCAGAAAATACTCTTGTAAAACATTCAATTCGACATCATTTTTTCGGAATAAATCGGAAGCTCTCAAGGCCATTTCTTTAGATCCGCCACCACCTGGAATTACTCCAACTCCAAATTCAACCAATCCAATGTAAGTTTCTGCGGCAGCAACTACTTTATCGGCGTGCATACTCATTTCGCAACCACCACCCAAAGTCATTCCGTGAGGCGCAACTACAACAGGAATTCCAGAATAGCGCACCCGCATCATCGTGTCCTGGAACATTTTGATAGCCATATTCAATTCGTCATATTCTTGTTCGACCGCCATCATAAATATCATTCCAATGTTAGCACCCACAGAGAAATTCGCTCCCTGGTTTCCAATAACCAAACCTTGGTATTCTTTTTCGGATAAATCGATGGCTTTGTTGATGGCTTGTAAAACGTCACCACCAATAGTATTCATCTTGGATTGGAATTCTAAATTCAAAATTCCGTCCCCTAAATCCTGAATAATCGCTCCGCTGTTGCTCCAAACTTTTTTGCTTTCGCGAATGTTGTTCAAAATGATAAAAGCATCTTGTCCCGGAACTTTAGTTTGCGTTTTATTTGGAATATTATAGAAATAAGTGGCTCCTTCTTTAATGGAATAAAAACTTGAAGTTCCAGAGCCTAACATTTCACTGACCCAAGCAGGTGAACTTAGACCTTCGTCTTTAATCATTTCGATTCCATTAGCAACTCCAATGGCATCCCAAATTTCGAAAGGCCCATTTTCCCAACCGAAACCGGCTTTCATTGCATCGTCGATTTTGTATAATTCGTCTGATATTTCAGGAATTCTATTCGAAACATAAGCAAACATTGCAGCAAAACTTCTTCTGTAGAATTCGCCTGCTTTGTCTTTTCCTTTTACTAAAACTTTGAAACGATTGATGGGCTTATCAATAGTTTTGGTTAACTCCAAAGTGGCAAAAGATGCTTTTTTGGCTGGACGATATTCCAAGGTGTCCAAGTCTAATGACAGAATGTCTCTTCCTTCTTTTTTATAAAAACCTTGTCCTGTTTTACTTCCTAGCCATTTATTTTCCATCATTTTATTGACGAAATCGGGTAATTTAAATAATTCGTGTTGCTCATCGTTTGGACAATTTTCGTAGATTCCGTTGGCAACGTGAACTAACGTATCTAAACCAACCACATCAACCGTTCTGAAAGTTGCCGATTTTGGTCTTCCAATAACAGGTCCTGTTAGTTTATCGATTTCTTCGATAGTCAAACCTAATTCTTTGACCAAATGAAATAAACTTTGGATTCCGTAGATTCCAATTCGGTTTCCAATAAAAGCAGGAGTATCTTTGGCTACGACCGAAGTTTTGCCCAAGAATTTTTCTCCATATATAGTTAGAAAGTCCAAAACTTCTGTTGAAGTTTGTGGGCCTGGAATAATTTCGAATAATTTTAAGTAACGCGCAGGATTGAAAAAGTGCGTTCCGCAGAAGTGTTTCTGGAAATCTTCGCTTCGTCCTTCACTCATAAAATGAATAGGAATTCCCGAAGTGTTTGAAGTGATCAAAGTTCCTGGTTTGCGGTATTTTTCGATTTGTTCAAAAACTAATTTTTTGACGTCTAATCGCTCCACTACTACTTCAATAATCCAATCTACATTGGCAATTTTAGCCATATCATCAGTAGTATTCCCGGTCGTAATTCGGCTGGCAAATTTCTGATTATAAATAGGTGAGGGCTTTGATTTTAAAGCATTTTGGAAATGTTCGTTGACTAATCGATTGCGAACAATTTTGCTGTCCAATGTCAATCCTTTTTTGGATTCGGCATCGGTGAGTTCTCTGGGAACAATGTCCAAAAGTAATACTTCGACCCCAATATTGGCAAAATGACAAGCAATTCCCGACCCCATAATTCCAGATCCGATTACTGCTACTTTTTTAATAGTTCTTTTCATTATAAACAGTTTATATTTTTTGTTTGTTGTAATTGGTCAAAAAATAATATTTCGAGAGAATACATTTTATGGATTTAAAATATTTTCTTTTCGGAAATTAATTCGTTGATGATTTCTGAAACCTCTACAAAATTTTGAAGTTGTTCAGGAGTAACATTTTGCTTTACAGCATCATTAAATTGAAGAACAGTATTTTTTGATAATTCACGTTTTTCTTTTCCAAATTCGGTTAAATAAATCAACACACCACGACCGTCAACAGGGTTTGGTTTTTTGTAAATCAACCCTTTTTCTTCCATGTTTTTTAAGGTTCTTGTTAAGCTTGTTGCTTCCATTCCCATCTTTGGACCTAGTGCTGTAGAAGGTGTTCCGCCTTCTTTATCAATACTTAGCAAAGTAAAACCTGTTGCCATTGTTGCGCCATACTTTGTTGCTTCTTCATTGTACATTCTGGATACAGCTTGCCAAGTGGCTCGAAGAATATAATCTATTGTTTTATCTTTCATATTTTTACTATAACGTTTTCAAAGATAATTAAAAATACTATGCACGCATAATAAAATTAATTTTTTTTAAATTATTTATTTATTTTTAAAAAAACTCCTCAAATTTTGAGGAGTTTGGAAATTATGATCTTATTATTTGGATTTAATTTTTGGTAACAGTTTATAACAAATTAAATTATTATTCGTCGATCCTCTTCGGTCTAAATGAATAGTGAAATTTTAATTGGATTTATTAAAATCTCCATTATCAACATCTTTCAAGAATTGTATCAACCCAGGAAAATAATGCTCCTGATCGTCATATTGAGAGCAATGGCTTCCGTTAGGACAGTATAAAAAACGACCATTTTGCACTTCTTTCGAAATCCACTTCATATGCTCTGGATCCATAGTATCGTATTTTGAACCAATAGCTAAAGTAGGAACCGTCAATGTTTTTAATTTTGAAGTGATATCCCAATCTTTTAAAGTAGCATCTCCGGTTATTCCAAACTCACTTGGGCCTTGCATATAAACATATACATTTGGATTTAAATGTTTGAAGGCCCTATTTATGGATTCAGGCCACTCTTCAATTGGCATTCTCAGAATATGTTCTGTGTAATAGTATTTGAATAGCAGTTCAGTATATTTCGGATTGGAGTACTCTTTGTTTTTTTCAAATGTTTTGATTTGATTGAAAACTGAAGGAGGTAATTTCGGACCCAGTACTTCCTCTGCATATTTATTGTAAGCTGGTGCGCTTGCCATCATATTGGAAATAATCAAACCTTTTAGATTTTTTTGATATTTTAGGGCATATTCCATCGCTAGAATTCCTCCCCAAGATTGCCCTAATAGATAAAAATTGGTATTATCCAATTTTAAAGCTTTTCGAACTTGTTCTACTTCATCAACAAATCGATCTGTGGTCCAAAGTCTGTTATCATTGGGTTGGTCACTGTAATAAGAACCAAGTTGGTCATAGTAAATGTATTCTATACTTTCATTGGGAAAATAGCCATCAAAACTTTCAAAGAATTCGTGAGTTCCACCGGGTCCTCCGTGAAGCAGAAGCACTTTTATTTTTGGATTATTACCAACTCTTTTGGTCCAAACCTTGAATTTTCCAATAGGAGTGTTTATGGGAATCATTTTGATACCACCTGTAGATTGATCCTCACTATTTGAATAATTATTATAGTTGGCTTTTACAGCATCTTCTTGTTTATTCTCTTTGCATCCAGAAAATAAAAGTAGCATTATAAATGTACTGATTAATAATTTTATTTTCATAGATGAAAATTTTAAACGTTAGTTATAAATTTTATGGAACAAGTCAATATATTTTTCCATGACAATTTTTCGTCTGAGTTTAAGGGTAGGAGTAAGCTCGCCTCCACTTATAGACCATACATCGGGTGTTAATTCAAAGCGTTTTATTTTTTCCCAATTACCAAATTTTTCATTCAGAATGTCAATTTCTTCCTGAATACGTTCAATCACTTTGGGATTGGAAATTATTTCTTCATTAGTTGTGCCTACAGCAATTCCGTGGAGTCTTTCCCATTCTTTAATAAATCCAAAGTTAGGTTGAATGAAAGCTGCCGGCATTTTTTGACCATCGCCAATGACCATGATTTGTTCGATAAAACGGGATTGTTTCATTGCATTTTCCAATAATTGAGGTGAAATGTATTTACCTCCAGAGGTTTTGAACATTTCTTTCTTTCGATCTGTAATTTTAAGAAATCCTTCACTGTCAAATTCTCCAATGTCACCCGTGTGAAAATAACCGTCGCGAAGGGCTTCGCTAGTCAAATTTTCGTCTTTGTAGTAGCCCATCATAACATTAGGTCCTTTGCAGAGGATTTCTCCGTCTTCGGCAATTTTAACTTCCACATTATTGATTAATTTCCCAACAGTTCCCACTCTGAAACCAAAGTTTCTCATATCATTTACTGCAATTACAGGAGAGGTTTCGGTTAATCCATAGCCTTCAACTACTGGTATTTCTGCGGCAGCAAATACTCGGGCAAGCCTTGGCTGCAAAGCGGCACTTCCAGAAACCAATAAATCCAGATTGCCTCCCAAACCTTCTTTCCATTTACTAAAAATGAGTTTTCGGGCTATTTTTAATTGGGTTTCATACCAAAATCCGTTGGCTTTGTAAGGTTCGTATTTTAATCCTAAATCGATTGCCCAAAAGAATAATTTTCTTTTAATGCCTTTTAGTTGTAAGCCTTTTGAATAAATACTGTCGTATATTTTTTCAAGAAGTCTAGGAACTGCGGTCATTACGGTAGGTTTTACTTCTTTGATATTGTCACTTATTTTGTCGATAGATTCCCCAAAATAAACAGAAACACCATAATATTGGTATAAATACAAAATCATTCTTTCGAAAATGTGACAAATGGGTAAGAAACTAACGGCCCGACTTTTTCCTTTTTCGAATGGAATTCTTGGAGCGCTATCCAAGACATTGGATACAATATTTTTATGCGATAACATAACGCCTTTGGGTTTCCCCGTTGTTCCTGAAGTATAAATTATTGTCGCTAAATCTTCGGGTTTGACATTGTTTTTTCGGTCTTCGACAACATCTTGATTGTTTTGGTCTTCGCCAAGGATAAGTAATTCTTTCCAATTTTTGCAACCTTCGATTTCATCAAACGAAAACACATCCTTTAGATTGGTTAGATTGGATTTTATTAAATTTACTTTTCGCAATACTTCGGCATCCGATACGAAACAGTAGGTCGAACCGGAATGATTCAGTATGTATTCATAATCCGTTTCGGAAATTGTGGGATAGATGGGAACATTTTGTGCGCCAATTTGCAGAATTCCAATATCCATAATATTCCATTCGGTTCTGTTATTGCTGGAAATTACGGCAATTTTATCGTTTTGTTGGACTCCCATTCGCAATAACGCCCTGGAAACGGCATTGGCTTTTGCGATATATTCTTCGGTAGAAGTTTTAACCCAAACACCGTTATACTTGGTAACCAACGCATCTGGAATGTTGTAATGCTCTAATTGGAAATAAGGAAAGTCAAATAATCGGGTGATTGCTGTCATTTTTAAATAGAATTAATTTGATGCAAAATAGTAAAAAATATGATTTATATAATAAATTTAATAAAAAAAGGAGTTGAAATGAATCAACTCCTAATTTTTATGAGATATTTAATATTTTTCAGTTGTACGTTTCGCAGTTTACAGAAACAATGCAATGAGGAAGTACTTGTTTTAGCGTGCTAATTTTTTCTAAAATGTATTCTTTGGTTTCTTCAGCCGAAATATGAAGTTCTCTTAGGTTTTTGAGATTGGACAAAGCTGGTAAATCTGCTAATGTAATTTCTGTTTTTGAAATGTCTAAATATTCTAAATCTCTCAATTGATTTAGAAAAGGCAAGCTTTCTTTGGTGATTTTGTTGTGATTCCTGAGGGTCAGTTCTTTTAGTTCTTTCAGGGTGCCGATGTGTTTTACCCCTTCATCTGTGATACAGGTGCATCTTAAATCGATGCTATGAATGACAGGAACTCTCGACGTCAGGTACAGGAAAAACTGGTCGTCTTCGTCTGAATCGATACCGGTAAACTTATCCATTTCTTTAGGAATTGCTGCAATGGAATTGATATTGAAATGACTTTTCCAGAAGTTCAGTTCTCTCTTGTCTTTACTCATAGACTTTAGTTTTTTAAATCCTTAGCGTGTTTGGCGCCGTTGTCTTTGTAAAGTTTATAAATTCGTTCATATTCTTCAACTTTTTCTGTACTACCGGCTTGTTTATACCTTTCCATAGAAATTTTCAGAAAATCCATAATTGTTTTTCCATCTTGAGGATCTATAAAATTCATATCTAACTTATATTTTTTAACGGCAGTTACTAGGAAAGTTGAAAATCCTGTATCGAAGCTGAACTTAAGAACGTTTCCATCAGGGACAGAAACACCATCATATTTATAACATCTAAATTCTTCCCTATACTTTTTCCACATACATTGAATTTTTTTGACAGCCACTTCAGGACTATCTTTTTTTGGGTCGGCACAAGAAATCTCCCATAATAATTCTTGATATTTATATCCAATTCCTAAATCCTCATTTCCATCTTCTTTATCATAAATGGCATTGCATATTCCCATAAATTGATCTCTTGTCGGCTTTGGACAATCGCAATCTTCTACTTTTTTTTCTTGTGCTTGGGTGGTCAAAACAGTCATTATTAACAGACAAATGATGATTAGGTTTTTCATAGTTTTAAAGTTTAGTTTTTGTTTTACAATTATTCGCAAATCTCATCTATCCAACGATTTGTGATTTTTCCTTGATTATCAATATTGAAAACCGCACCAACAGTACAGTTATTGACTCCGGTAGAATCTACTAAATACCGATAATCAAAACCGTTGTCAATTGGTTCACCAAGAATTCTTTTTACTTGCTGAGTTGTTATATCCTTAGGCATCAAGGCAACCGCTTTGACAAGACTTTTAAAATCTTTGTTTTTTTGGTAGTGTTTACCATATTCAAAGATGGCATTTTTGGGAGCGCAACTCGTCAATAATGCAACAATAATTATGAATTTTAAATTAATTTTCATTTTTGATTATAGTATTGATTAAATTTTACTTTTCAATTTGGTAATTATTTTCAGCAAACTTTCCCTATTTTTTGCTTCGTGGTAAAATTTAGGCAATTTCTCTAAAAGTGTAAAACCCGTTCGGTCTTTGTGTTCCCGAATAGTGGCCGCGATATATCGTTCTAAATAGTCCAAATGTTTGTCGTTGTACGCCCAAAAAAGGTCTTTTTTGAAAGAAGCCTGTAACCAAAGCTCTGCCTGAAAATAGTGATTTGCTGGCATTTCAATAGTGCCGTTTTTTATAGCTGTCGTCGTTTCTTTGTTGCAACCACAATGCAGGCAAAATAACCGAGCCGTTTTGTTTTCGGGATTGACTTTTGCTCTAGCTTTTTTGGCGCAAGTGGGACAGACAACCCACACTTCTTGAAAGAAGTCGGAAAGGAGTAAGTTTTCGTCTTGGAAGCGTTGGGGTTGGGGCATTATTGATTTTGAGAATTTATTATTTTGATTTAAGTTTTGACTTTTAGTACTTTATGAAGAAAAAACTATTCTTTAATAATAGTTATAGCAATAGTGTAACCCATAAGTAAAGTTAAAAGTTTATTTTTTTGTACTACTGTAATATCTAATTGAATTGTCTTTCCATTCTTTTCCCAATTATAAGAAACTTTATCACCATCCTTGCACCAAAGTTGACCGTTATATAATATTTCATCTATTGGAATATCCGAATAATCAAAACTTCCACTTTTGGAACGATAATTAAAATCATCGGATTGTTTTACTAATGGATTAAATTTGAATTTTGAATATAAATCTTTTTTTGTTTCATTACCTTTTTTAAACATTTCTGAATAGATATGATAATCGTTTTTTCTATCTATATTAGAAACAATTATTCCTTTAATCCCATAAATCCTATCATTTTTTACAAAGAATTTATATTGTTCGTCTGAAGAAATTAAATCATCACTATCTTTATTTTTTTTAAGTTTTAATTCAGGATATTTTCTTTTAGTTTCTTCAACTGAAAGACCTATTTCATATTTAAAAGGGTAATAATTTGTAAATTCTTCCTCTCCCTTTTTTAATATCGCTTTCTCTTTGTTTGCAATGAGATTTTTTCCTTGCATTGTTCTTATTGAATTGGGGTGTTTTTTTACAAAATTAGCCATTGTATTGCTTTTATCTTCCCAATCTTTATTTTCATTTTCTAATTCTTTATCGGTTATCATACCGATACTTTTTTTCATAGTATTGCATAATTCCGAAAAACTTTTAAAAAAAGATGGTTCTGACGCTTTTCTATTTGTATTTATATAAGAGTAAAGAATCATTTCGTTTTTGTAGGTGGTATCAATCAATTTTCCATCTTCAAAAATTTGGGTAGTTACCGTAAATTTTCCAAAATTTATTTTCCATACAACTATGTTATTGTCCATAACTTCAGATGTAAACCCAACAACTCGTCCTAAACTAATATTTTCTGTCAAGTACATTAGTTCTTTTCTGCCCGATTTTTTATAAACCACATTGGTAGCTAATTGGCTATTAAATAAAACGGTAAAATTCTCTTCAGGGAAACTGATTTCAATATTATTAGTACCATCGTTATACGATTTTCCGTTGGCTTCAAATTGTAACTGACTAATTTCTTTTGAAAAAGCTTCGAGTTTTTCGTAAGGAACTTTTTGCCCATAACTTTTCCCTACGAATAACATTCCGATTATTATAATTAGTTGTTTCATTTTAAATTATTTTAAGTTTATCACTTCTAACTCTCCATTTTTTGTAACACACAATAAAATAGTTTTGGTTTCATCAAAAATTTCTTTTTTTCCACTATATCTTTTATCATAACTATTTGTTGCTCTAAGTACAAAGCTATATTTACTTAACATTTCTTCGTTAATTATATTAGGAAACCAATTTATAAGTTTTTCTTTAACTTCTTTCATCATCCATTCTTTATTTAAATAATGTATTACATCTTTATTAAGTTCAACCGAGTTAGAAAAGATAGGCATAAAAATTTCATTGATTTGATCAATACTATTTACTTGAATAGGGTAATTACCTATTGTGATTTTTTTTCCAGTATTGATATTATATAAATATGAATTTTTAAAATTATAATTACCTGCTATTAACCACCCATCTTTAATATGAGCAATATGAGAAATTTCATCATCTCCTGAATCGTTAAATAAATACTCTCCTTTCGAATTTACTATATTTTTCACACGGACGCCTCTAGAGGATTGATAATTTACTATTCCTACATTTGAAGGGCAATTATTTGTCACTGAATAAAATGGTAAGGAATATGTTTCAATCCAATTTTTATTTTCTAATATTATCTCTCCTTTCTCATTTTTAAATGTACCCTCATGCTTTAGCCAACTATCTAAACCTATCATTACAGTTTTATTTGTAACATTTTTTACTTTTGTCTCATTGTTAGATGTTTTTTTTTCAATTTGATTATTTGTTACAACAGTATTTTTTTGCGCATTAATATAAACCTTTCCTGATTCGGCATTCTTTTTTTCTTCTGCTAATTTTGCCAAACGTACTTTTTCGCTTGCCACTTTTTTTGCTTCTGCCTCAGCCTGTATTGCTGCAAAACGGCGTTTGTCTTCGGCAATTTTTGCATTTTGCTCCTTTTTGTATATGGCGGTACAAGCTGGGCAAGGATATCCTTCGGTGTTTGGGCTTCCTTTTTTTAGTTTGCAATTGTATTTTGCTCCCATTTGGTGCGCTTGGGCTTGTGTAGCTTGTATTGCAAAAAACAATAGTATTGTTAAAAATAGTTTTTTCATAATTATTTGTTTTAATTTTTTACTTTAAAATGTATTATTTTTAACTCCCTGCAATCTCAATCAACCTATTTATTAATTTTTCGATTTCATCTAAATCATTCTTGGCATAAAATAAA
>DAORUG010000016.1:0-32245 GCA_035433125.1 Flavobacterium sp. | reverse complement strand
AATTTCACTCTATTAATAACCAAAAAAAAAACAATTATGAACAATTTAATAGCAAAACCATGAAAAATAAATTTTACTTATTATTTGCATTTATCATCGCATTTGTTGGATATGCACAAACAGGTATTGGAGCTTATTCAGTCCACGATGGTGGATTTGAGAATCATACAGCAACTCTGGCGGGAGGTAGTTTAGCTGCTGCCAACCTCTCTACTACACTCTGGACGGCAAACACTACAGCAAACAATATAAAAACCTCTAGTGCAACTGGTGGTCGAAGTGGTTCGAGATACGTTACATTAGGCTCAATTAATGGTACTGCCAAAAATTTCTATTCTCCTCAAATAGCTGGAGCATTTGCGCCAAATACTACATATCAAATTCAATTTTGGTACAAATCTGCTTCTACCACTCCTCTCGTTGCTAGTACAGTCGACCTATTTGTTGATAATACTTCTGCAACTCAAACACCTCCAATCGGTACGAAACAGAGTGTTGCTGCAGGTTTATCAGCAAGTGTGGGATCTTGGACAAAAGTAGCGGTTGCGATTACTACTAACGGTACTCCTGCTGGGAATTTTGGTGTTGCAGGCTTTACAATTACCGCTGCTGCTGCTGGATATTCAGCAGATTTTGATGATTTTGTAATTTATCAATCAAATTCACCTGATACAACCGCACCAAATTTACCTGGGGTAATTACTGCTACTGGTGCTACAAATGGTGGTGCCAATGTAAGTTGGAATGCAACAAGTGGCGGTGTTGACGGTGGAGGTTATGTAGTGATTCGTTATGCTACAACTGCACCATCAATTTCTGATGATCCAATTCAAAATGGTATTTATAAAGCAGGCAATACCGTTGGCAATGGCCTTGTAAGATACACAGGAGCAGGCACTTCATTTTCAGATAATGGCTTGACTCCCGGAGTAGATTATTATTATAAAGTGTACACCGTAGATAAAGCATTCAATTATTCTGACGAAAGTGTAACAAGTACTCCCGTTCAATTAATGGATGCGCAGTTCAATTCAATGGCTATTGTAGGTGACGGTGTGGGTGGATGGCCTACTAATACCGTCGGCGAAATAGATGCTCATCAAATGACCAGTACCGATGGTGTGCATTGGAGTATAGATAATTTAGTAACCTCTAGCGGTGGTGTAAAATTTAGGGCTTTAAATTCATGGGTAAATAATTGGGGAGCACCTGCAGGTTCTTTTCCTACGGGCATTGCAGTACTGAACGGAAGCAATATTACTGTACCGATAGGCATCTATAATGTAACATTTAATAGCACTACCCTAGCTTTTAACTTTTCACCTTCAAACTTATATCCTGTTGTTAGCCTTTCAGGTGCCGGTGTAGGAAATACGGATGTTGATTTAGGTACAAGTGATGGCGTTCACTATTCAGGCCTTGGCTTAACAGTAAATGGAGATGTGAAATTTAGACAAAACCATACAGACATTGTATCTTGGACTCCACCAACATTTCCGTCAGGTACAGCTATAGAAGGAACTGGTACACTGAACGTAGCCAATAATGTGTACAATGTTTCTTTCAACCGTACTACCTTACAATATTCTTTTAACTACCCGAGCATTGCCATAGTAGGCAATAGTACGCTTCAGGGCTGGCCGGTTGATCCACAGACAGATACACATGTATTTACTTCAGCAGATGGCATTCACTATGTTATAAACAGCATTACTCTTACAAGCGGTGCTGTTAAATTCCGCCAAGATAATAGTTGGAATGTACAATGGGGTGGCGACGGAGGCTTTCCTAACGGAACAGGTTCACAAAGCGGCATCGACATTAATATACCTGCTGGTACCTACAGCATTACCCTTAACAGGACGACAGGCGCTTACAGTTTTGGGAAACCAATTGGAGCATCGCCGGCGCCAGATTGTACTCTTATACCTGTTGTTTCGGCTACTGCCACTTCCGGAAATGCTACGCTTGCTGCAGATGGTAATAGCGCTACACAATGGGAAAGCACAGCGACTGACGAGCAAAGTTTAACAGTTGACCTTGGCACATTAAGTGCAATTAGTGCAGTAACCGTAACTTGGGATACCTACAGTGCTAAAAATTATTTTGTAAGAGGATCTGTAGATGGTACCACTTGGGTAGCTATAGCCGAAAAAAACAATATGGCTTATGGAGCCCGTATAGATGTTATTGAAAATATTGATGCACAATACCGCTACATAAAAATGGATGGTGTAACACGCAACACCCAGTATGGATATTCTATTTATGAACTTAATGTGTGTGGTACGCCTATTGCACCCGATACGGCAAAACGCATATTGTTTATTGGCAATAGCTATACTTACTACAATAACCTGCCGACTATGGTAAAAAATATGGCAGCTTCAACAGGGGATAAGCTTGATGCTTCTAGCTATACTGTGGGAGGCACAAGCCTTGAAGAGCATTTTGCAAATGCAGGAACTACTGGCGCATTGAAACAATGCGGATGGGATTATGTGGTTTTACAAGACCAGAGCCAACGCCCAGCTCTTGAAGAGAGTTATGTACAGGAACATACGTATGCATTTGCTACCAAGCTTGCTGATATGGCACGTCAATACAGCCCTTGCACAGAATTGTTTTTTTACCAAACCTGGGGACGTAAAAATGGCGATGCTGCCAATTGCCCTACAATACCTGAAATGTGCACTTATGAAGGTATGGATAACCGTTTGGCACTAGGTTACGCTAAGATGGCAGTGGACAATGATGCTACAATTTCGCCAGTAGGAAGTGTACGTCGTTTGATGAGACAGTTGCATCCGGAAATTGAGTTATATGATGCCGATGAAAGCCATCCAACATTAGCAGGAACTTATGTCGCAGCGGTTACATTTTATACTGTAATATTGCGCAAAGATCCTACTTTAATTACCTACAATACCAGTATTTTAAGTGCTACAGTGGCCAACCAGATTAAGGAAGTTGTAAAAACAGTTGTATACAGCAATCTTTCCACATGGAAAGTTGGAGCTTATGATCCTGCTGCAAATTTCACATTTGAGGCAGTCGGAAATGCGGTTTCTTTTACAAACAACTCGGTGAATGCACAATCTTACGTTTGGGATTTTGGAGATGGAACAACATCTACTGAAGTAAATCCTCTGCATAATTATGCTAACGAAGGTCCATTCACCATTACACTTACTGCACTTAACTGCGATAAGCAAAGTGTTTCAACACAGGTTAAAACTACACTTGGTATATCTCAATTCGACCATAAAAACATTACAGTATATCCAAATCCTGCTACAAGCACCTGGAATATAGCATCTGCTAATGATACCATTACAAACATAAGAGTTGTAGACATAATGGGAAAAGTTGTAATGGATTTAAAACCAGAAAGCAGTTTTGCCCAGATTAATGCCACGCAACTTAGTGCGGGTATTTATTTTGCCAAAATTGCAACTGCAACTGGAACAAATACCTTAAAATTGATTAAAGATTAGATTTGATTAATATGTTTTTTGTTAAATCCCTTAGTGCTTTGGTGCTAAGGGATTTTTTTTGTCATGATAAATTTTACCACCCCTCACTAAATCCATTTTTCAAAGCCAAATGATATTTTTCTAAATCAAATTGATACAAATCGGGAGCTTTGTGTGCGCCTCCTTTTCGGATTTCGTCCAACTTTATCAAAATATCATAACGCAACATTTTTCGATAAAAATTCCCACGGTTGAGCTTTTTCCCTAAAATAATTTCATACAACTTCTGGAGTTCGGGCATAGTGAATTTCTCGGGCAACAAATTGTAGCCAATTGGTTTGTGATTCAATTGCTTTCGAAGAGTAATTAAGGCTTTATCAAAAATACTCCTGTGATCCATCATTAATTCTGGCAATTCATCGATGGGTTTCCATTCGCAAGCATCCGAAATTTCATCAACAACTAAATTTACTTGTGAATAATCAACTAAAGCATAAAATCCTATCGATAAAAATCGTTGTTTGTGCCAAATAGTGTCTTCAAATTCTTCGAAAAATCCTTCAGACCGATTCAAATCGCTAAAAACTCGGAATTGTTGCAAATAAATATTGGCCGCTCCTGTTCTTTGTTGCAGAATTCTACTGGCCGCTTCTTTAATATTCTCCGTTTTTAACACATAGCCTCCGGGAAGTGCCCAAAGATTCTTTTCTTTCATTTGAACGACCAAAACTTTTAAAGTCGCATCATGAAATCCAAAAACTACACAGTCAATGGACAAATGCGGAAGATACTTTCCCCAATACTCATTCGACTTTTCCTCTATTATTTTTTTAAATTCCATAGCTTATATTCTTTGCTAAAATACGAATTTGATGACAACTTTCTAAATTTTAAATTATTAAACAAAAAAACTAATTCTTTTTTACAAATATTAAAAAAAAATTAATTAATATTGCTTCATAATGAAGCAATAAAAATAATTAACAAAAAATACCTATGAAAAAAACCGCCTTTTCTAAAATTGCGAAGATTTCGCTTCTTTCTGCTCTTGTTGTATCTGGAATTTCTTGGAATAAAAATCCTGAAAATAACGAGCCAAGTAACACCCCAAAAATCACAATCAATGGTTTTACCTTTTCGGATTTAAACCAAAATGGAAAATTAGATAAATACGAAGATACACGACTTCCTATGAATGATAGAATTAAGGATTTAATAAGCAAAATGACCGATGATGAAAAAGCAAATATGCTTATAGGAATTGGAATGCCAGGCTTTGACACAACCACTTTTAAATTTACTACAGATGGTTTTCAAGGAAAAGTACCCGGAGCTGCTGGCGGCACATTTGAAATTAAACGATTGGGAATTCCATCAGTTACTGTTGCTGACGGTCCAGCGGGATTGCGGATTAATCCAAAACGAAATAAAGATGCAAACTCCTATTATGCAACGGCTTTTCCTGTTGGAACGTCATTGGCATCCACTTGGAATACCGAGTTGATTAACAATGTTGGAAAAGCAATGGGTAACGAAGTGAAAGAATATGGTGTAGATGTTTTGCTGGGACCAGGAATGAACATCCACAGAAACCCATTGTGTGGTAGAAATTTCGAATACTATTCCGAAGATCCACTAGTGACAGGCAAAATTTCGGCAGCAATTGTAAATGGAATCCAATCGAATGGTGTTGGAACTTCGGCCAAACATTTTGCGGCCAACAATCAGGAACGCAATCGTATGGGTATCAATGAACATATCAGCGAAAGAGCCTTACGTGAAATTTATTTACGCGGTTTCGAAATTACGGTAAGAGAAGCACAACCTTGGACCATTATGTCTTCTTATAATTTAATTAATGGTGTCTATACTTCAGCTAGTAAAGATTTATTGACTACTGTTTTAAGAGACGAATGGGGATTTAAAGGTTTGGTTATGACCGATTGGTTTGGGGGTTATGATGGATTTGGGGGAACAAATTCTCCTTTTTCGCCAAATTCAGTGAGTGATGTTACCAAACAATTATCAGCTGGAAATGATTTATTAATGCCGGGATTACCTTCTCAAAAACAGGCGATTTTAAACAATATGAAAAGCGGAAAATTAACCGCAGCTGCTGTAAATACTAATTTAACTCGCGTTTTAGAATTAGTAATGAGATCACCTACCATGAATAATTATAAATATTCTGACAAACCAAGTTTGACAGCACATGCCGAAATCACAAGACAAGCGGCTGCCGAAGGAACTATTTTATTGAAAAATGAGGACAATACCTTGCCTTTCACTTCAAAAAAAGCACCATTGGCCGTTTTTGGAGTTACATCCTACGACTTCATTTCTGGAGGAACAGGAAGTGGTGATGTAAATGAAGCCTACACTATTTCATTATTAGACGGATTGACCAATGCTGGATTTGCAATAGACTCAGAATTAGAAAGAGTATACAAGCCTTATGTCGCTGACCAAAAAGCCAAAGAAATGGATCGTCGCGAAAAAAATGGCGGGTTACTGGCCACTCCAAAAAGAATTGTTGAATTGGAATTAAACAAAGAAATCATTGCAAACAAAGCCAATTCATCAGAAGTTGCCTTAATTACCATCGGAAGAAATGCTGGTGAAAATGCAGATAGAAATGTTGAAGAAGACTTCAATCTCGCCGCTGACGAAGTGGTTTTAATCAACACGATTTCCGAAGCTTTTCATGCCAAAGGCAAAAAAGTAGTCGTGGTATTGAACATTGGTGGTGTAATTGAAACTTCTAGCTGGAAAAACAAAGTAGATGCCATCCTTTTGCCTTGGCAACCGGGACAAGAAGGCGGAAATTCCGTAGCCGATGTTTTCTCAGGAAAAGTAACTCCATCAGGAAAATTAACAATGACTTTTCCGGTGAAATATGAAGAAACACCCTCTGCAAAAAACTGGATTGGAACACCTGCCGAAAATCCTACAAGCGTAACTTATGAAGAAGGAGTTTATGTGGGTTACCGTTATTTCAATACTTTTAACTTAAAACCATCTTATGAATTTGGTTACGGATTGTCTTATACAAATTTCGATTATTCCGATGTTAAATTAAGCGGAAAAACTTTTGCCGACAAATTAACTGCAACAGTAACAATAAAAAATATAGGAAAAACGGCTGGAAAAGATGTGGTTCAATTGTATTTGTCAGCTCCATCAAAAAACACGGACAAGCCAAGTTCTGAGTTGAAAGCTTTCGCCAAAACTAAGGTATTGCAACCGGGAGAAAGTCAAACCATTACTTTAACTATAAATCCAAAAGATTTGGCTTCATTTGTTACTGCTAAAAATGCTTGGATTGCCGAAGCCGGAACGTATAACGTAGCCATTGGAACATCATCATTAAACATTAAACAAACAGCTAGTTTTTCTTTAGCCAAAGAATTAGTGGTGGAGAAAACAAATTCATCCTTTGCGGCTGATATTCAGTTTTCAGATTTGAAAAACTAATTTTAAAATTAATTAATTACAAAAAAATGGATTCGATTTATTTCGAATCCATTTTTTTATATCCACTGAATGTGCTGAACTTTGTAAAACAACACCAACTTAAAAATAGTTAAAAGTCAGTCTTTGAAATTTTACCAACAATGTTCGTCCTACATTTTTTTAAACTTAAATTGCTGTCCACCCACCGATGCCTCATACATCAACCCGCCTTTCTGCATAGTGAATACCATCACACCTTTAGTATATTTGGCTTTCGCTGAGGCTCCTGAGGTAACTGCTACAGCCGAAACTTCTGCGGAGAATTCCAATTGACTTTTTTTAAACCGTTCCAATTCGTTTTTTGACTCAAAAAATATAATTTCTCGATAAGCTTGTCCACCTGCTTGGAATCCTATGCTAACTTGCGATAACTTAGCCATACCTACAATAGTGTTCTGTTCATAAACAACCCCGTTGCCTGCTGCTCCCCCAACACCTATTCCTCCCTTGCCTACATTAGGAAAAATAACATATCCGTAAGCTGTATCAAAAATCCCCTTCATCAAAGCGTCAGCTGCAAGAAACTCGGCCTTTGCTGTTTTGCTGTCAGCAATAATTTTATTGTTTTTAGACTCCGATTGTCCAAATGCAGGCCTTATGTTGAGTACACAAGCCATCACCATTAACCAAATAACAGGTACTGTTTTCATTTTATTTATATTAAATTGTTGTAAAATCAGTTACTCAAAGTTACCATAAATTTTTTAAATAATAACAAAATATGACCTGATTTTCAATACTATATCTATTTATTTTACTATTAAATTACAACTAAATTATTCGCTTTTTTAAAGTAAAAATCCGGATGAAATATTTAGCCCAACCTCAAAGAACAATAGCCATGAAATATCTTTATGTTGCAATTTTTTTTAACTTTGAAAAATTGAAAACCACAATCGGGAAAATAAGAATTACCTATGATTACACAAGCAACTGCAGAAGACGTTTCCGCTTTAAACCAATTAATAAATTCAGCCTATCGGGGTGAATCTTCAAAAAAAGGATGGACCACCGAAGCCGATTTATTAGAAGGAAAAAGAACCACTGAAGCAGAATTAATTGAGATCATTCAAGACAAGAAAAACACCATTCTAAAATATTCTGAAAACAACCAAATTCTAGGTTGTGTATTGTTGAAAAAAAAAGAAGATGAATTGTATTTAGGAATGCTGACCGTTTCGCCTGAATTGCAAAATAGTGGTATTGGAAAAAAACTAATGCAACAAGCTGAAATTTATGCAATAACCCTAGGATTGTCCAAAATTGTAATGACGGTAATAACCGTTCGAGAGGAACTTATTTCTTGGTACAAACGCAACGGTTATGTTGATTCGGGAGCAAGAGAACCTTTCCCAGTGAGCGACGTTTTTAGTCAAATATCAAATGAACCTTTGGAATTTATGGTGTTAGAAAAAAGGATTTCATAGC
This sequence comes from Flavobacterium sp., assembly GCA_035433125.1. Taxonomy (GTDB): domain Bacteria; phylum Bacteroidota; class Bacteroidia; order Flavobacteriales; family Flavobacteriaceae; genus Flavobacterium. Next base: position 23,828 of record DAORUG010000016.1, on the reverse strand, counting down.
ATTGGTTTTAACTTTAACCAAGGTTTTTTTTGCTAAAATTATTTCTCCAAACTCAAATAGGCTTTCCCAATATTCTTTATTACATCCGAAGCGATAAATGCCTGATAACCCGTTTTAGGCAAAGCGATATCAGCAGTCAATCCGTGAAGATAAACACCCAAAATGGCTGCATCTATGGCTTCATAAGATTGCGCTAACAAACTTGTTATCATACCTGTCAACACATCGCCAGTTCCGGCTGTGGCCAAAGCGGCGTTTCCTGTCGTATTTTCGTAGATTGTTTCTCCATCGATTATATAAGTTGGTGCGCCTTTCATCACGATAACTAGATTATTTTGTTTCGAAAAAGCGATTGTTTTTTCGAATTTTTCAGCATCCGAATCCCATTTTCCAATGAGTCGTTCCAGTTCTTTTTGGTGTGGAGTTAAAATAGTTTTCTCAGGCAAAAAAGTAAGCCATTGTTTGTTTTGAGACAAAATATTAAGCGCATCAGCATCGATGACTAAAGGAATTTTATTAGTTTTTACAAAACGGTGCAAGGCAGTGTGTGTTTCGATATCCTGACCAAGACCGGGTCCAATTCCGATGGCTTGGGGAACAAAATCAAAGGTGATTCGGGTAATGTATTTTACCGAAACATCGGTTAAAACCATCACTTCGGGATTGGCAGTTTGAACAATTTTGTAGCCACATCTTGGAATAAAAACCGTAACCAAACCACAACCCGTTTTCAAACAAGCTTTTGAAGAAAGACTCACCGCTCCTATTTTGCCATAACTACCGCCAATGATCAAAGCATGACCTTGAATGCCTTTGTGCGTATGCGAATTTATGGGTTTGTATCTTTTGAGAATTTCGGTCTGATTGATAGGAATTACTGCTTTCATGAAATAGTTTTTGACTGTTTAAAATTACAAAAATTAATTCAAAAAAACATTGGTTATCAACTAACAAATTTCTAGGCTCCGAACCGTACAGATATCTCACAACACCGTTTAAAAAAAAACAAAATGGTGTGTTAGTGAGCTTGTTACTGATATAAAAATTTATGACTATCCGCTAAGCGGACTGATAACCCAAAAAGCACACAGATGACACGGATTTAAACCGATAAAAACGGATTTTTTATATTAATATCGGCGAAAATCCGTCTAATCCGCGTCATCCGTATGCCATTTTAATAATTAGTACAAGCAACGGATAATCATATAAAAATTTAAAGACCGAGCTATTTCTTAAAAACGCAATGTGCTGAACGAGGTCTCTCGACTCGCTCAGCACATTACAAAATACTGTTTCGATGTATTAACGCTGATTCTGAACTTCATCAATAGCACAATTGAATTGCCACGAAGTGTCAGGAAAATTTTTCGACTATTCGATTTTTACTTCAACATTCTTGGCTTCTACTTCTAATCCATTTTTATCTAAAGTAACGGTAGTCCCTTTTGCAGGAGCTTCTTTTTCTATAACTGCAGGGGCAGCTGGCACAACGACAACTTCTTTTTCTACTATTTTTTCTACAGGCTGTTCTTTAGGTTGTTCTTTACATCCCACAATCAGTAATACGGTTGCCATTGCAAAGAATCCGATGATTTTTTTTGTTTTATTATTTTTCATTTTATTTATGTTTAAATTAATTTTTAAAGAGTATCGATTTTTAATTATAAAAAGCAAAGGTATTTCTAATACTACCTATTAATGTTACATAACTTATATAATAGTTTACATAATTCACACATACATTCCCAAAATGCAGCCCAAAAACCCTTTGCCACTCCATAAATAATCAATAAATTAGCCACTTCAAATTATATATAAAGCTACAATGAAAAATACTGCGCTAACGCACATACACGAGAGTTTGGGAGCCAAAATGCTTCCGTTTGCTGGATACAATATGCCTATTTTATATGAAGGTGTCAATGCGGAACACGAAGTAGTTCGTAATGCCGTTGGCGTTTTTGATGTGTCGCATATGGGCGAATTCTTGCTATCGGGTCCAAATGCCTTGGCATTGATTCAAAAAGTGACTTCAAACGATGCTTCGACTCTAACTATCGGTCGTGCGCAATATTCGTGCTTACCAAACAACGATGGCGGAATTGTTGATGATTTATTGGTTTACAAAATGAAAGATGAGCAGTATTTACTGGTTGTAAATGCTTCGAATATAGACAAAGATTGGGATTGGATTTCAAGTCACAACGATTTGGACGTGGATATGAAAAACCTTTCGGATGATTATTCTCTATTGGCCATTCAGGGACCAAAAGCGGTTGAAGCTATGCAGTCGTTGACATCTGTGGATTTGTCGGCTATTCAATACTATCATTTTGAAGTAGGTGATTTTGCAGGAATCGAACACGTAATAATCTCGGCAACGGGTTACACAGGTTCTGGTGGTTTTGAAATTTATTGCAAAAATGGTGAAGTAGAACAAATCTGGAATAAGGTTTTTGAAGCCGGAGCAGCTTTCGGAATCAAGCCAATTGGTTTAGCAGCTCGTGATACTTTGCGTTTGGAAATGGGATTCTGTTTGTACGGAAACGACATCAACGACACCACTTCGCCACTCGAAGCGAGTTTGGGTTGGATTACCAAATTCAATAAAGAATTCACCAATTCCGAGAACTTAAAAAAACAAAAAGAAGCGGGTGTTTCAAAGAAATTAGTCGCTTTCGAAATGCAAGAACGCGCCGTACCAAGACATGATTACGAAATTGTAGATGCTGATGGAAATGTTATTGGAGTTGTAACTTCGGGAACAATGTCACCATCGATGAATGTTGGTATTGGAATGGGTTATGTCACTACAGAAAACAGTACTATTGACAGCGATATTTTCATCCGAATCAGAAAAAATGACGTTCCTGCCAAGGTGGTAAAATTGCCTTTTTACAAGAAATAGGAAAAGCTTTTTTATAAAAAAACAATTAAACCGCAAATGAGCAAATAATACCTATCAAATAGGTGAAATTAATTGGCTCATTTGCGGTAATTTTATTTTAAATTGCATCATATAAAATTTTCAAATGAAGAAGTTTTCACTCATATTGTTCTTGACAACCTATTCCCTATTGGGTCAAAATAGTGCCAAGACTTGTGAAATACTTTCGAAAATAAATACGGTAGTTCAAAACGAACATTATAAACCAAAACCTGTAGACGACAGTTTATCGGTTTATGTTTTCGATACTTTTATCGATGGTTTAGACAGCAATCGCAACTTATTTACCAAATTAGAATACGAGAAACTCTGCAAACACAGGCTTAAATTAGACAATTACATTCAGCAAAACGATTGTTCTTTTATGAATGATTTTGTTTCTATGTACCAATTTGCCTTAGAAAGAAAGAAAAATATTCTTGATAAAATACGAATTGAAGCACTGGATTACAATGGCAAAGACACGGTTAAATTTTCGAAGAAAAACTTTCCTTTCGAATTAGTAGCAACCGATTTCGACCGGGTTTGGAAAAAAAGAATGAAGTATGATATTCTGGAAGACATTTCAAAATTGAGTAACAATTTGGATTCACTTGATCAGAATTTTTCAAAACTCGAAAAAATTTCAAAGGCAAAAATATTTGAGTCCAATTTATGCAAAATAAACAATATTCTGGAAAGCAAAAAAGGCGTTGGATTTGACCTTCAAAATGATTTCCTGAACATTTTTTGCAGCTATTTTGACCCTCACACCAATTACTTTTCGCAGGATGCCAGATCTAGTTTTATGTCAAGCTTAACCACAAGCGGATTGTCGTTGGGACTCAATGTTACCCTCAACGAAAAAGAAGAAATAATTATTGAAGAAGTCGTTCCGGGTGGACCAGCCGCCAGAACAAATAAATTCGAAAAAGGCGATGTGGTTCTAAAAGTTTCAAACAAAAAAGGGGATGATTATTTGGTTTCCTGTACTTCACTAGATAAAATTGGAGAATTAATTTTTTCAGATTCTAATGAGATCATCGAAATGACAATTCAGAAAAAAAACGGAAATATTCTCGACATTTTACTCCAAAAACAAATAATGAAAGCTACCGCAAATGCGGTTTCGAGTTTTGTTGTTGAAAAGGGAATTAAAATTGGCTATATAGAAATCCCAAATTTTTACTCCGATTTTGATGGATACAGCCCTGAAGGTTGTGCTGATGATGTTGCCAAAGAAATAATAAAGCTCAAACAAGACAACATTCAGGGATTAGTTATAGACCTTCAGGATAATGGTGGTGGTTCAATGGAAGAAGCCATAAAATTAGCCGGAATGTTTATCGACTATGGACCAGTTTCGGTTTTGGTAAATAGCAAAAAAAAGCAAACCATCCTTAAAGACTACGATCGTGGCAGCATTTATTATGGTCCAATAGTTATTCTAATTAATGGGAATTCCGCATCGGCAAGTGAATTTTTTTCAGCAGCTATGCAAGACTACAATCGGGCAATGATTGTTGGAAGCACATCCTTGGGCAAAGCTTCGATGCAAACTATTTTGCCTTTGGATGACAATCAGCAGGATTTTGTCAAACTTACAGTAGAGAAATTTTACAGAATTACTGGCAAAAGCAATCAAATAAAAGGAATTATTCCTGATATCGCTTTACCTATATTATATGACAGTATTGTTGCACGTGAAATAAGTTATAAAACAGCTTTGAAATATGACGAAATCCATTCAAAGGCAAGATTTTTTCCATTCCGAAAAGATTATTATCCAACAATCATTGAACAGAGTCATTCACGTTCAAAAAACAATGCTCAATTCGGTGAAATTTCTTTGGTAAACGACGAAATAAATTCACTTTACAATAATCCCAAAAAACCACTTCTGGTTACTCTTAACGAGGTATTCGCATCGGTTCACGAAATAGATACGCTTTGGAAAAAAGTAAAAAAAATAGCTGCAACCGAAAATAGTTGTGCTATTTCGAATAACTCCTACGATTCAGAAAAACTTAAATTTGACGACTATCAGCAGGAAATCAATACCTATAAAATTAAAGAATTGAAAACCAATCCCTATATAGATGAAGCAGTAGAAATTCTAAATGATATAAATAATTACGGAAAATAATTGCTCCATCCAAAATTTGGGAAGAGTATAAAATCAATGTATCGATTGATTAAAAAAAACATTTGAAAAAATAACTAATAACTGTATTTTTGCAGTTCAAAAATAATAATTAGCAATGGGAAGAGCGTTTGAGTTCAGAAAAGGAAGAAAAATGAAACGTTGGTCGGCAATGGCCAAAGCATTTACTAGAATTGGAAAAGATATTGTAATGGCCGTAAAAGAAGGCGGACCAAATCCTGACGCCAACTCTAGATTAAGGGCAGTAATCCAAAATTCAAAGGCTGTAAATATGCCTAAAGAAAATGTGGAACGCGCCATAAAGAAAGCTACAGATAAAGACACAGCCAACTATAAAGAAGTCTTGTTCGAAGGGTATGCACCGCACGGAATCGCTATCCTAGTGGAAACAGCCACCGATAATAATAACAGAACTGTTGCGAATGTTCGTAGTTATTTTAACAAATGCAACGGAACGATGGGAACGCAAGGTTCAGTAGAATTTATGTTTGACCATACTTGCAACTTCAGAATTCCCGCTGGCGGAATAGATCCTGAGGAATTAGAATTAGAATTAATTGATTTTGGTGCCGAAGAAGTTTTTGAAGATGAAGATGGTATCTTGATTTATGCTCCTTTTGGAAGTTTTGGAACTATCCAAAAAGAATTAGAAAATAGAAAAATAGAAATCCTTTCTTCCGGTTTTGAGCGTATTCCTCAAATCACAAAAAAATTGACCGAAGCTGAAATGGCTGACGTTGAGAAACTAATAGAAAAAATGGAAGAAGATGATGACGTGATGAACGTGTATCATACAATGGAAGAGTAATCAGATTGCAGAATTTAGATTGCAGTTTGCAGATTTTACACATAAAAAAACTCCATTCGAATGAATGGAGTTTTTTTTATCTTAAAACTTGGTCTTAATTCTTAATACCTTATTTAATAAATTCAATTTTTTGTGCTTCCTCTTCGTTGATACTGTCAAAGAAACCTTGCTCATTCATCCAGTCATCACTAAATACTTTACTCATATAACGAGAACCGTGGTCAGGGAAAATAGCAATTACATTACTGTTTTTATCAAACTCACCTTCTTCTGCATATTGTTTTATGGCTTGAAGAACTGCTCCTGAAGTATAACCTACAAATAAACCTTCGGTTTTGGCTAATTCTCTTGTAGCGTGTGCACTTTCTTCATCGGTAACTTTCATAAACTTATCGATAACATCAAAATCAGTAGCTGATGGAATCAAATTTTTTCCTAAACCTTCAATTCGATACGGATAGATTTCGCTATTATCAAATTCTCTAGTTTCGTGGTATTTTTTCAATACAGAACCAAAAGCATCAACGCCTAAAATTCTAATATTTGGATTTTGTTCTTTTAAGTATTTAGCCGTCCCAGAAATGGTTCCGCCAGTTCCACTACAAGCAATTAAATGTGTAATTTTACCTTTTGTTTGACCCCAAATTTCAGGTCCGGTAGATTTGTAATGGGCATCAACATTAAGCTGATTGAAGTATTGATTGATGTAAACAGAACCTTTTGTTTCTTCGTGCAAACGCTTGGCAACATTGTAATAAGAACGTTCATCATCGGCAGAAACATGTGCAGGACAAACATACACTTTTGCCCCTAAGGCACGTAACATATCGATTTTGTCCTTGGAAGATTTTGAAGTTACAGCCAAAATACAATTGTACCCCTTTATAATACTTACCATTGCTAAACTAAAACCTGTGTTTCCTGAGGTAGTTTCGATGATTGTATCGCCTGGAGTAAGGATTCCTCTCTTTTCGGCTTCTTCAATAATAAATAAAGCTATTCTATCTTTAGTGGAATGACCGGGATTAAAAGCTTCTACTTTAGCGTAAAAATTTCCTTCTAATTGTTCGGTAACTTTATTTAATTTAATGAGCGGTGTGTTGCCTATTAATTCTAAAATATTATTATAAGCATTTATTTCTTCTTTCATAAAAAAATAGTTAATCAAGGACTCTTTTTTATTCAACCTTAAATCCCTGCAAATTTAACAAAAATATTCTAATTACTTTTCAATTTTCTCTAAATCTAATAAAAAACAATATTCTTTGGCTAATTCCTTAATGGCTTCGAACCTTCCCGAAGCTCCTCCGTGACCAGCTTTCATATTTGTATCGAGAAATAAAACAGAATCATCCATTTTTATGCTTCGCAATTTAGCAACCCATTTAGCTGGTTCCCAGTACTGTACCTGTGAATCATGCAAACCTGTAGAAACATACATATTCGGGTATTTCTGTTTTTTCACATTATCATATGGCGAATACGAAGCCATATAATTGTAATATTTTTTAACATTTGGATTTCCCCATTCGTCATATTCTCCTGTCGTAAGAGGAATACTTTCGTCCAACATTGTTGTTATTACATCCACAAAAGGGACTTGAGCGATGATTCCGTGGTATAATTCGGGTGCCAAATTCACAATTGCTCCCATCAATAATCCTCCAGCCGAACCACCTTCGGCATATAAATGTTCTGGCGAAGTATATTTTTGTTCAATTAAGAATTTAGAACAATCGATAAAATCAGTAAATGTATTTTTCTTTTTCAACAATTTTCCGTCTTCATACCATTGTCGTCCCAAATCTTCGCCACCACGAATGTGTGCAATCGCAAATACAAATCCTCTGTCCAACAATGTCAATCGGGTGGATGAAAACGTAGCATCCATCGAATGTCCGTAAGATCCGTAAGCATATAATAACAACGGATTTTCGCCGTCTTTTTTCAATCCTTTTTTGTAAACCATCGAAATAGGTACTTTTGTACCGTCTTTTGCAGTTGCCCAAATTCGCTCTTCGGTGTAATTATTTTTATCAAATTTTCCGCCCAGGACTTGTTGTTCTTTCTTGATTTCCTTGGTTTTGGTTTTCATATTAAAATCAATAACCGAAGAAGGTGTTGTCATCGATTGATAGGAATACCGCAAAATATCGGTATCAAAATCGACATTTGTCGAAGTATAAGCAGTGTAAGTTTCGCTTTCAAAAGGCAAATAATATTCCCCTTCTCCACTCCACGGCATAATTCGAATTTTATTCAACCCATTGGTACGTTCTTCAACCACCAAAAAATCTTTAAAAATTTCAATATCTTCTAATAAAACATCCTCACGATGTGGCACTACTTCCGTCCAATTATCTTTGGAAGTGGCTGTCTCCAAAGTTTTCATCAACTTGAAATTCGTGGCTTTGTCGGCATTGGTCATTATGTAAAAACTATCTCCATAATGATTGATACTGTATTCCAAACCCCGAACTCGCTTTTGAAAAATTCTAAATTTTCCGTCAGGATTATCCGCTTCTAAAATTTGATATTCGGTAGTCAAAGTGCTGCCTGACTCTATCGCCAGATATTTTCTAGATTTAGATTTGGCCACCTCAACATTAAAAGTTTCGTCTTTTTCAAAATAAACCAAAACATCATCAGCTTGTTTTGTTCCTAATTTATGTTTGAAAATTTTATCGGAACGCAAGGTAATTTCATCTTGACTCGAATAAAAAATAGTCTGATTATCATTGGCCCAAACGGCATTTCCTGATACTTTTTCTATTTTATCCGATAGAATCTTGCCTGTTTCCAAATCTTTAACCTGAATATCATAGATTCGTCGTCCAACGATATCCAAACTAAAAACAGCCAATTTATTATCAGGACTGATGCTCAAACCACCTAATTGAAAATAAGGCTGCCCTTTTGCTAATTTGTTGCAATCGAATAAAATTTCCTCTTTGGCCGAAAGGCTTCCCTTTTTTCTGGAATAAATGGGATAATTTTTCCCAGTTTCAAATCGGGTAATATAGTAATAACCATTGTACAAATACGGAACTGATTCGTCGTCTTCCTTAATTCTAGCCTTCATTTCCTCAAACAATTCCTTTTGAAAAGTCTTGGTATGAGCTGTCATTTTTTTGTAATAGGCATTCTCTTTATTAAGATAATCAATGACTTCTGGGTTTTCTCGGTCGTTCAGCCAAAAATAATTATCAATTCTTACATCACCGAACTTATCCAAAGTCTTAGGGATTATTTTGGCAATTGGTGGCAAATATTTTTTAATCATGTTTTAAGCTTTCGGTTTTGAAGACGTTATTACAAAAATAACATAAAGAGAGTTTAGAATGAATCTATATTTTATCAAATAAACATTAAATATAACTTTGCAATATAGTAATTTTGCGGCACATATTTAAAAAATCATATACAATGGATTTAATGGGAATGATGGGTAAATTGAAAGAAACCCAACGAAAAATAGAAGAAACAAAATTACGTTTGGATTCGGTTTTAATTGACGAACAAAGCAATGATGGTGCATTGAAAGTGACTTTCACGGCTAACGGAAAATTAAAATCCATCGCTATAAACGATTCATTATTGGAAGACAAAGAGCAACTGGAAGATTATTTGATTGTTACCTTAAACAAAGCCATCGAAAAAGCGGCAAAAGTAAACCAAGCCGAATTAGACGCTGTCGCCAAAGTCGATATGCCAATGATTCCGGGAATGGACGAAATGTTTAAGTAAAAAAACTGGTTTCAAGTTTCAGGTTTCAATCTGAAACTTGAAACTAAATAACCAACTTCTCCAAAGTTTCCAAAACATAAGTATGCATTACTTCACGATAATCGAGATGCGTTACGATGCGTAGTTTTCCGTGTCCCATTGAACTTATCGAAATTCCTTTTTGTTTTAATTTTTCCATTAAAACAGCTTCGTTTATATGGGAATGAACTGAGAAAATCAAGATATTGGTTTCTACCGGTTCTACTTTTGCAACCCAATTCAGTTTTTCCAAAACAGTTCCAATTTCCTTGGCGCGTCTGTGATCGTCTGCTAATCTTTCGATGTTGTTGTCCACTGCGTAAATTCCGGCGGCAGCCAAATAACCTACTTGTCGCATACCGCCACCTAGAATTTTTCTAACTCTCAAAGCTCTGTGAATAGTCGCTTTATCAGATAAAAGAAGAGAGCCAATTGGAGCACCCAATCCTTTGGACAAACAAACCGAAATAGTGTGAAAGACTTTTCCGTAAGCTGCCGGATTATCATTGGTGGCAATCAAAGCATTCCAAATTCGAGCGCCATCCAAGTGAAATTTCAAATTATTGGCATCACAAACTTTTCTTATTTTCTTAAATTCTTCAAAATCGTAACAAGCTCCTCCGCCTTTATTGGTCGTATTCTCGACACAAACCAAACTCGTGAGCGGACTGTGATAAAATTCAGGATCGTTTATGGAACCAGCCACTTGTTCGGCAGTAATCATTCCGCGATTTCCGTTCAATAAACAGCAAGAAACTCCACTATTAAAGGATGCTCCACCGCCTTCATAATTATAAACGTGCGCCCATTTATCAGCGATTAATTGCTCTCCGGGTTGTGTATGCAATTTGATTGCCGTTTGATTGGCCATTGTTCCCGAAGGAAAAAAAAGTGCGGCTTCCATCCCGAACATTTTAGCAACTTTGGCTTCTAGTTCGATTACGGTTGGATCTTGTTTATAGACATCGTCCCCTACTTCGGCTTTAAACATTGCACGCAACATTTCTTGTGTAGGTTTGGTAACGGTATCGCTTACTAAATTAATTTCCATTGTATTTTTGTATTTTATGATACGGACAAGTCACGACTTGTCACTACCAATATTTTTTCTATTTTTGTGCCACAAAATTACTATAATTTATGACAACTACCGAACAAATAAAAGGTATTGTAGAGCGCCTTGGTGCGTTGAGGAGGTATCTTTGACGTTGATGCCAAACTAATCGAAATTACCAACGAAGAGGAAAAAACCTTGGCTCCTGATTTTTGGAACAATGCCAAGGAAGCCGAAATCTACATAAAAAATCTTCGTTCCAAGAAAAAATGGATTGAAGACTACAATAAAGCAGTCGAAATGACCGACGAGTTGCAATTGGCATACGAATTCTACAAAGAAGGAGAACTTTCTGTGGAAGAATTGGACGAGCAATACAATGGTACTGAAAAACATATCGAAGCTATTGAATTCAAAAATATGCTTTCGGATGAAGGAGACAGTTTGAGTGCTGTGCTGCAAATTACTGCTGGAGCTGGCGGAACCGAAAGTTGTGACTGGGCTTCAATGTTGATGCGAATGTATATGATGTGGGCCGAAAAATCGGGATACAAATTACGAGAACTGAATTACCAAGAAGGTGATGCAGCTGGCATAAAAACGGTAACATTAGAAATTGAAGGCGATTATGCTTTTGGCTACCTTAAAGGTGAAAACGGAGTGCATCGATTGGTGCGAATTTCCCCTTTTGACAGTAATGCGAAACGACACACTTCATTTGCTTCAGTTTATGTTTATCCATTAGTCGATGACACGATAGAAATTGAAATAAATCCCGCAGACATTGTTATCACAACAGCTCGTTCGAGTGGTGCTGGAGGTCAAAATGTGAATAAAGTAGAAACCAAAGTGCAGTTGGTTCACAAACCTTCCGGAATTCAGATTCAATGTTCGGAAACTCGTTCGCAACACGACAACAGAAACAGAGCAATGCAAATGCTAAAATCACAGTTGTATGAAATTGAATTGAAAAAGCAACAAGAACAACGCTCTGACATTGAAGCCGGAAAAATGAAAATCGAATGGGGATCTCAAATACGGAATTATGTGATGCAACCTTATAAATTGGTCAAAGACGTTCGCACCGGTTACGAAACCAGCAATGTTGATGGCGTAATGAATGGCGAAATTGATGATTTCCTGAAAGCATTCCTGATGATGATGGGACAGAAAGAAGAGGAATAGATTTTAGATTGCAGATTGCAGTATAAACTTTTAACAATAAACCCGACACGTTTTTGAAAACTTGTCGGGTTTGTTTTTTAAGCCGTATTTACTACAACGTGGTAGTTAAATTTATTCGAAAATTATCACTTTTTTTGGGTAGATTTCAACCTTTTCATTGCATTTGTTTTGAATAAATATCTTATGTTTGTGCAAACGTATAATTAAAAAAAACATTTAAAATGAGCAAGATACTCCCTAATAAATATAAACATCCCTACGCTTTTAATCCAAAATACAAAAAATCTGCTGTCTATTTTTCTATGGAATTCGCCATAGACCAATCCTTGAAAATATATTCGGGAGGATTAGGTTTCTTGGCTGGTTCCCATATGAGAAGTGCCTACGATTTAAAACAAAATGTTGTTGGAATTGGTATCCTGTGGAAAAAAGGATATTATGACCAATACAAAAAAGAAGACCTGTCGATGGGTGTCCAATTTCAAGAAAAAATATACCATTTCTTGGAAGAAACCAATATAAAATTTACTCTAAAAATTAACAACCACGATGTCTGGGTTACTGCCTATTATTTGAATCCAAAAACTTTTGGTACCGTACCTATGTTTTTCCTTTCGACTGATTTACCCGAAAACGATTATTTGGCAAAATCAACCACTTTCCGTTTGTATGATTCTGACCCAATGGCAAAAATTGCTCAAACGATGGTTTTAGGACTTGGTGGTGCAAAATTACTTGATGCATTAGACTATGAGCCCGATGTGTATCACTTGAACGAAGCGCACGCGCTGTCTTGTGTTTTCCATTTGTATAATAAATTCAAAAGCGTAGAAGCCATCCGAAAAAAAATGGTATTTACAACGCATACTCCTGAAGAAGCCGGAAACGAGAAACACAACATTCACCTATTGGAATCATTGAGCTTCTTCGATGGAATTCCATTAAATAAAGTGCGTGAAATCACCGGAATTTGGGATGACACTTTCAATCATACATTGGTTGGACTTCGAATGAGTCATATTGCCAATGGTGTTTCAAAACTGCATGGAGAAGTTTCCAGAGATATGTGGAAAGGGCATCACGGAATTTGCCCGATTATTCATATTACCAATGCCCAAAATAAGAAATATTGGGCTGATGCTTGGTTAGATGAAGCCTTTGAAAACAAGGACAGAGACGCTTTAATCAAAAGAAAAACGAGATTAAAAGCAAAACTTTTTGACGTTGTCGCAGACCAAACAGGAAAATTGTTTGACCCCAATATTTTGACTATCGTTTGGGCTAGACGATTTGCCGATTACAAACGTCCCGATTTAATCACCAGAGATTACGATCGTTTCATCAAGTTATTATCCAATACTAAGAGACCGGTTCAAATCATTTTTGCAGGAAAACCGTATCCAATGGATTATGGTGCCATCCACAACTTTGACAATCTGACTCACATCAGTAAAAACATCAAAAACATGGCGGTTCTTACGGGACACGAATTGAAATTATCACGTCAGCTAAAAGAAGGAGCCGATGTTTGGTTAAACAACCCGAGAGTCACCAGAGAAGCTTCGGGAACATCAGGAATGACTGCTGCAATGAACGGAGCTGTTAACTTTTCGACAAATGATGGTTGGGTTCGAGAATTCAAAGATTTGAATCAAACTCAGAATTCATTCGTGTTGCCTATCGTAGATCATAACCTGACCACGCATCAACAAGACGAATTGGATTTGGGCAATCTACTTGAAATGCTTGAAAACGAAGTAATTCCTTTGTATTATGATAAACCAAAAAAATGGTGGGATTTAGTTGAAACCAGTATGAGTCAGGTATCTCCCTATTTTGAATCTGGCAGAATGGTTGATGAATATTACAAGAAGTTGTATAAATAATTGACAATTTTACATCAAATATTAGACCTAATAGTTTTTAAAAAACTGTTAGGTCTTTTTTTTTATAATTTACAAACCTGCTTTCAAAACATCAAGATTACCCATAATAATGGTTGGGTTTTGTTTGGGATTTAGCCAGTTTACCATCAACTTCATATTCTCTTCTTTGATGGCTACACAACCCGAAGTGAATGAAGCTGGTTTTATTGCCAAATGAAAAAATATGGCGCTTCCTTTTCCTTTTACAACTGGATTTGTATTGTATTCTATAACCATACAATATTTATAAACATCAGTATTCAACAATAAATTTTCATACGATTTTGCCTCTGTAGTACCAATAATATGCTTGTTATAATCAAGCGAATAGACATCATCAATCCATTTATCTTCTTTTGTGGTTTGCTGATTTTCTAACAATGTATTGAATTGTTTTTCGTAAGAAAATAATTTTCCTAACTTGAAAATTCCCGTTGGAGATTTTCCATCCCCTTCTATTTTTTGATTGGGTAATGCAAAACCATTTTTACCAATTCCAGCTTCGATTGGGTTTTGTTTTACTTCCCAATTCTTGCCTTTTTTTTCTAAAGCCACAAAAACAGCAGTAAAACTTTCGGGTTTGTAATTATAAACCACCAGCAATTGGCCTACATTTTCTAATTGGTTTTTATTTTGGGCTGCAACTGACAATGCATTTTCAACAGCTTCCTTTTTTGTTTGTGATTGAAGATTATAAATAGAAAAAAGTAGTACAACCAATAGTAAAAATTCATTAGGAGGTTTCATCAATTTGTGATAAGATAGTTTAAACAGTTTCATCTTTAGCCTTCCAAATATAAAAATTATACGTAAGATTTATCAATTGTTTATCATTTAATAATCAATAGTAAATCGAATAAAGCTTGGTTCGATATAATTCATTAGGATTTTAGACGCAAATTCATTTTATTTGATACATAAATCCCAAACCTACCCCTCAATTATTTACAAATGACCTATACAGTTCAAGAAATAAACGAAGTTCTAAAAGGCACCATTATTGGCAATACTTCCATAAAAATTACCGCTCCGGAACAATTAGAGCTTGCCAGTGATTCCGAAATTTCTTTTATTGGAAACAAGAAATACGATAAGTTCTGGGAAACTTCCAAAGCTTGTGCAGCGGTTGTTAACGAAGACATTTCGATTGAGCCGGGAGATAACAGAGCCTTTATCAAAGTGAAAAATGCCGATTTAGCAATGTCACAAGTCTTAGAGCTTTTTGCTCCACCTACTCCATTATTCGCAACAGCAATTCATCCAAGAGCAATTATAGATGCAACAGCAATTATAGGAAACGGAACTAGAATTGGAGCTGGAAGTTATATTGGTCCAAAGGTTTTAATGGGTGAAAACGTAACCATTTATCCCAACGTTACTATTCTTGACGAATGTACTATTGGAAAAAACACAATTATCTGGTCAGGTACAGTAGTCAGAGAGCGTTGTCATATTGGAAGCGATTGTATCATTCATCCCAATGCCACCATTGGTGCTGATGGTTTTGGTTTTCGCCCTTGTCCCGAAAGAGGATTGGTCAAGATTCCACAAATTGGAAATGTAATTATTGGAAACGGTGTCGAAATTGGTGCGAATTCTTGTGTCGATAGAGGGAAATTTAGTTCTACAGTTTTGGGCGATGGCTGCAAGATTGACAATTTAGTTCAAATTGGCCATAATAGCCGATTGGGTAAATTTTGTATAATGGCTGGAAATTCTGGATTAGCAGGTTCGGTAACTTTAGGAAACGGCGTTGTCATTGGCGGAAGCGCCTCTATAAAAGATCACACCACCATTGGAGACGGCGCAATGGTTGGAGCAGGTTCTGGTGTTACGGGCGATATTCCAGCTGGAAAAACAATGTTAGGTTATCCCGCAGTTGAAGCTCGTGATGCTTTAAAACAATGGGCAATTTTAAAACGATTGGTTAATGAATCGAAGAAATAAAATAGTTTTAATAAAATTGACCTTAGACTGCTTCGCCTATTCGCTTTCGCTCGAGTCGCAGATTAAAACATAATTTTAAAATCTGTGAATCTGCTGTTAATTATTTTAGAAGTCAATAATTTATACTACATAAACTATTTTTATATTGAATATTTCTATGGATTATTCTAAAATTAGTTCCAACGGATTTTGTAATTTAGCACTCACTATTTTTTAGACAAACACAATTTCAATATGGATTTGAACTTCAATAAAAACGAAGACCACAATAAACTCCTTCTTTCTGACTTACACCATAAATTTGCCAAAGTAAAACTTGGTGGTGGAGAAAAACGCATTCAAAAACTACATTCTGAAGGCAAAATGACGGCGCGAGAACGCATCGATTATTTGTTGGACACCAAAGCAAAATCTATTGAAATTGGCGCATTTGTTGGCGATGGAATGTACGAAACATTTGGAGGATGCCCTTCAGGAGGTGTTGTTGTAAAAATAGGTTACATCAAAGGAAAACAATGTATTGTCGTAGCCAATGATGCTACCGTAAAAGCTGGAGCTTGGTTTCCGATTACAGCCAAGAAAAATTTGAGAGCGCAAGAAATAGCTATGGAAAATAGAATTCCTATCATTTATTTAGTGGATTCGGCTGGTGTATTTTTGCCTTTACAAGACGAAATTTTCCCTGACAAAGAACACTTTGGACGCATTTTTAGAAATAATGCCATAATGAGTAGTATGGGAATTACCCAAATTTCGGCCGTTATGGGAAGTTGTGTTGCCGGAGGTGCTTATTTGCCCATTATGAGCGACGAAGCTTTGATAGTGGACAAAACAGGAAGTATTTTCTTGGCGGGAAGTTATTTGGTCAAAGCCGCAATTGGCGAAAATATTGACAATGAAACCCTTGGTGGAGCAACAACACATTGCGAAATTTCAGGCGTTACGGATTATAAAGCCAAAGACGACAAAGACGCTTTGGACAAAATAAAAAATATCGTTGACAAAATTGGCGATTACGATAAGGCCGGTTTTAGCCGAGTAAAGTCTGCAAAACCAACGTTAGAAGAAAAAGAAATTTACGGTATTTTGCCAAAAGCTCGCAATGAACAATACGATATGATGGAAATCATCAGCCGATTAGTCGATAATTCGGAGTTTGAAGCCTATAAAGAAGGTTACGGACAAACCATCATCACGGGTTATGCCAGAATAGACGGTTGGGCTGTGGGAATCGTGGCCAATCAACGTAAAGTATTGAAAACCAAAACAGGCGAAATGCAATTTGGAGGTGTTATCTATTCGGATTCAGCCGATAAAGCTACCCGATTTATTGCCAATTGCAACCAAAAGAAAATACCATTGGTTTTCTTGCAAGACGTTACCGGATTTATGGTAGGTTCCAAATCAGAACAAGGCGGAATCATAAAAGATGGAGCCAAAATGGTGAATGCTGTTTCCAATTCGGTTGTACCAAAATTTACTGTAATTATTGGAAATTCGTATGGCGCAGGAAATTATGCCATGTGTGGAAAAGCGTATGACCCAAGATTAATTGTGGCTTGGCCAAGTGCCGAACTCGCCGTTATGGGAGGAACGCAAGCCGCCAAAGTATTGGCCCAAATTGAAGCTTCTTCGCTCAAAGCAAAAGGAGAAATCGTAGATGAAGAAAAAGAAAAGGAGTTATTCGACAAAATAAAAGCGCGTTACGATGCCCAAACTTCTCCTTATTATGCCGCTTCCCGTCTTTGGACAGATGCCATCATCGACCCTTTGGAAACCCGAACTTGGATTTCGATGGGAATTGAAGCTGCCAACCACTCGCCTATAGAAAAGAAATTCAATTTAGGAGTAATTCAGGTTTAATGATGAAAAAGATATTCTTTTTAGCAATTGCTTTTATTTCCTTAAGTATGAGTGCCCAAAAACTTCACGAAAACGGTAAATATCTTGATGTAAATGGTGTAAAACTCTATTATGAAACCTATGGCGAAGGCGAACCATTACTAATGATTCACGGTAACGGAGGCTCCTTTAGTTGCTTTGAAAATCAAGTATTAGAATTCTCGAAACATTTTAAAGTGGTATTAGTTGATTGCCGAGGGAGAGGAAATTCGAGTTATCAAAAAGGGATTGAATTGACTTTTGACTTGCTAGTGGAAGATATTAATTTATTTCTTGACAAATTAAACATTCAAAAAACGAGCATTTTGGGTTGGAGTGATGGCGGAATTATTGGATTATTATTAGCCATAAAACATCCCGAAAAAGTGAATAAATTAATAACTTCAGGAGCTAATATATTTCCGGAAGGTGTTATTTATTTCGAGGATATGAAGAAAACGACTATTGATTTAGAAAAGAACAATAAGAATCACGAAAATGATTTGGCTATTGATTTGAATAATTTAGATTTGAAATATCCCAATTTAAAATTCACGGATTTGAATGTTATAAAATCTAAGACTTTAATCATAGCAGGTGATCACGATATAATTAAAAGTGAACATACCCTCAAAATTTATGAATCTATTCCCAATGCACAATTGGCTATTTTGCCCAATAGTTCGCATTCTGCTTTGATAGAAAATCCAAAACTTTTTAATGAAATAGCATTGCGTTTCTTAATGCAGTAATTTAATCGTTTATGAGTCTTATTATAGACAATGTTTTTCTTTTCAATTTATAAATTTTTCCAAACAAATATTTTTATTACGTTAAAAATTAGTAACTTAGTGTATCACTTTTAAAACTAATTTATTATGAACAACGTAAAAAGTTTAAATAAATGGGCCAATGCGCACACTTATTTTCCAGTAGATTTGGTTCGAATGGCACTTGGAGTTTTCTTGTTCTCAAAAGGTGTCACTTTCATCACAAATATTCAATATTTAGTAGATTTACTTGCTCCAATTGATAAACTCGATGGAGGAATCTCGGGTATGCTTCTCGTTCATTATATTGCTTCGGCACATTTCCTCGGTGGTATCTTAATCTTTTTCGGATTGCTTACCCGATGGGCTATTATGGCACAATTACCTGTTTTAATTGGAGCGGTTATCATTAATTTTATGGGAGAAATGCATTCCCAAAATCTTTTATTATCCATAATTACACTCGGAATCTGTATTGCTTTCCTTATTTATGGAAGTGGAAAACATTCAGCCGATTACTATTTTAAAATGCAAGAATAGATTATAAATAGAAAGAGAGGACATCAGCCCTCTCTTTCTATTAAATACAAACTTATTTATAAGGATAAAACACTTTCGTTTCTCATAATTTTACCCGTTGCGGTCTCTTGAAACTTGGGAATAAATATAATTTCCTTTGGTATTTCATATTTATTTAAAACATTAAAAACAGAGTCCTCAATAACAAATGGCTCTCCTTCAACATAAAGCACCGCTTTTTCACCTAAAGTTTGATCCTCTTTTCCAAAAACAAAATAACGTCTCGGAATCAATTTTGAAAGTTTATCTTCGATTTTTTCTGGCAATAATTTTATACCTCCACTATTAATAATATTGTCGAGTCTTCCTTCCCATATGAATTGTGTATCCGAAATTAATTTTACAATATCATTTGTAACAATTTCATTCTTACTTATTTTTTTGGCATTAATCACTAAGCATTGTCTGTCATCGGAAGAGACTGTCACATTAGGCAAAGTTGTAAATGCAACTGCTCCAATTTTTTTTGCTGCTATATGTGTTATGGTCTCGGTCATACCATAAGTTTCATAAATATCAATCGGTAATTTCACCAATTCTTCTTCTAATGCTCTATGAATTCTTACTCCGCCAATGATTAATTTCTTAATCTTTTTTTGTTTGAGTTTAGCCAAAGAGTTTTTTGCTTGCAAAGGTACCATGGCACAAAAATCAAAACTTTCGTCGATTTTGTCTAATGGATTTGAGGTTGGCTCCACAAATTTCATGTCCAATCCCAAAATAAAAGAACGCACCCACATCATTTTTCCAGCTACATAATTCGTTGGTAAACAGTGCAACATGGTATCTCCTGGCTCTAAACCAAAGAAATCTCCAGTTGCCAAAGCCGAATCAAGCATTGCTTGTTTTTCGATTCTAATGACTTTTGGAACTCCTGTTGTTCCTGAAGTACTCAATTCGATATAGGATTTCTCGTCAAACCAATCTAATAAGAAAGTACCAATATGTTGTTCAAAAGGTTTTCCCTCTTTGATAAAACTATAGGCCACATAAAACATTTCTTCTCGAGTGATGTGAATTCCATTCAACTTAAAACGGTTGTGAATGTTTTTATACGTTATTTGGTGCATTGTGTTGTGTTTCATGATTTTTTAATTTGGAGGTAGAACTTTACCCGTAAGTTTTGATGACCAATCCTTCCAATTGTATCTTTTTGCAAATATATATAAGATTATCGGATACACAATTGCAATCGAAATTATCATTTCATTTAATACATCAGCTGGATTTTCGACACCCGAATATTTAAAAACCGCATCGGTATGAATCGCCGAATAATCGGAAGTAATTAATAAAGCAGCCATCATATTATTTCCCAGATGAAAACCCAATGCTAACTCCAAACTTTCGTCCATTAATGTCATAATTCCGAGCAACAATCCAGTTCCGATATAAAATACCATAACGCCATAACCCATTTTGGCCACTTCAGGATTAGCGCTATGAAACAATCCAAAAATTATTGAAGTGAAAGCCAAAGGAAACCATCTATTCTTTACAATAATGCCTATTTGCTGCATCAAATACCCTCTAAATAAATATTCTTCAAGCCCTATTTGACAAGGAAATAACAAAATACTAATGAGAAATAAAACACCAAATTTCAACGGATTAAAATTCCAAACAATATTCGAATTATCGATAAAATAAGTGACTGCAAATACAGTAATTGTCAACAAAACGATTAATGAAAAGGAAAAGAGAATTCTCTTATAATCTATTTTATTTCTGGAAGTGGTTAGCGAAACAATGCTTCTGTAATGCAAATTACGAACCAACAAAAAAAGCAATCCCAACAGAAAAATAAAGGGTGATAAATTAATTATCAATGACCAATTATTAGGGATTTCGCTCATCGATTTGTAAACTTCGTCGATTTGCTCTTTCGACATTGCAAAATAGGCGATAAAATTCATGAGAAAAATACCAGCAGTACAAAGCGTAGTTATTAAAACGCGCCACCAGTCATTATTTCCTTTATATGCTTGTTCTATAAACATTTTTAAAATTGAATTAATTAAAACTATTGTCAGCCCGAAATTAACCTAATTTTGCGTTTTTATCCCTTACTTTGCAAAAAAATTAACACCTAATAATATGATTCAAATATATCATAATTCTCGATGCGGAAAATCACGCGAATGTCTGGCTTTTCTAGAAGATTCCGGTAAAGAATTTGAAGTTATAAAATACTTAGAAAACATTCCAACTTTTGATGAATTAAAGTCAATTATTGGAAAATTAAATATAAAACCCATTGAATTAGTTCGAATAAAAGAGAAAATTTGGTTAGAAAATTTCAAAAATACAACTATGACTGATGATGAAATTATACAAGCCATGATTTTAAATCCAATTCTAATCGAAAGACCTATTGTAATCAATGGAGACAAAGCTGTCATTGCAAGACCTTTAGCTAAAGCAGTGACAATTCTTTAACGCAACCGGTTTCGATTTTAACAAACCTTTATGATTTCCTACTTAAACCATAGGCTACTTTTGCAGTCTTAAAGGAAAAAACAATTCTAAATTTAATGAAAAACCTAAGATTCACACTGATAGTATTATTGATTTTAACATCAATTAACAATTATTCTCAACAAAGACCGCAAGTTTCAAAAATAAAAATCACAGGAACTGTAATCGAAAAAGTAAGCAAACAGCATCTCGAATATGCAACAATCTCATTTACAAATGGAACATCCACAAAGTCAATTGCTGGAGGAATTACAAATCCAAAAGGAGAATTTAGCATTGATATAGCGCCTGGAACTTATGATATAAAAATAGAATTTATTTCTTTTAAACCCATCATAATCAAGGAACGCAAACTTCTGGAAAAAACCAATTTAGGAGAAATTGCCTTAGAAGAAGATGCCACACAATTGAACGAAGTCGTTGTTCGATCTGAAAAAACAACTATCGAAATCAAACTCGACAAAAAGGTGTACAGTATTGGTAATGACCTTATGGTAAAAGGTGGAACAGTAAGCGATGTGCTCAATAATATTCCATCTGTATCAGTAGATGCTGAAGGAGCAATTAGCCTAAGAGGAAACGAAAACGTAACCATTTTTATTGACGGAAAACCTTCAAACGCCATCAATATTAACGAAGCACTGCGATTAATTCCTGCCGATGCTATTGATAAAGTAGAAGTTATAACAAATCCATCTGCCAGATATGATGCCGAAGGCGGTGCTGGAATTTTGAATATTGTACTCAAAAAAGGAAAAAATCAAGGGTTTAACGGAACTTTTATTGGTGCTGTAGGTAGTCCAAAAAACAATAGTCTTAGTTGAACTTTAAACTACAAAACAAAGAAATACAATTTGTTTACCAATCAAGGCTACGCTGACAGAAATAGTCCTGGCAATGGATTAATTGAAACCGAATACCTCAATCCACAACCAAATTCTCCAGTATTTATTACAGAAACTAGAGAAAATGAACGTTTTAATAAAAACTACAACGGTAATTTAGGACTCGAATTATACCTAAACGAATCGACTTCGTGGACAAATACTATCAATTACAGAAACAGCAAAGGAAACAATCTCGACAATGTCCTTTATGATAATATTTATTCAGATACTACAAAAAATGATACGCGAACTCGTGTCAATGATGAAGATTCAAAATCAGAAGACCTAGAATTTAAATCAAGTTATCAAAAAAAATTCAAGAAAGATGGACACAAATTAAATGTTGATGTTCAAATTTCAAGTAATAATGACGACAATACAGCCGATATTATCGATAGCGAAAGCGGTAATGATGCTACAATTAACACACAAAAAAGAAACAGACAATTATATCAAGCAGATTATGTTTTGCCAATAGGAAAAGGAGGTCAATTTGAAGCTGGGTATCGTGGAAATTTCAGTAATCAATTGACAGATGTTGTCGTTTATAACGAAAATGTTATCAATACCAATTATACTAATAAATTGGAATATATCGAAAATGTAAATGCGTTCTATACTCAATATGGTTTAAAAGTAAACAAATTCTCTTATCTGCTTGGGCTTCGTTGGGAAGATACGAATGTGGATGTAAATCAATATACAACAAATGATTTTAACAAAAAAAGATACAATAACTTCTTTCCATCGGCATTCATAACTTATGAAGTTTCGGACAATAGCAGCTTATCACTAAACTATAGCCGAAGAATTATGCGTCCTAGAGGAAGAATGATTAATCCTTTTAGTAATTATTCCAGTAATATTAATATTTTTCAAGGAAATCCAGATTTAGATCCAGCAATGACCGATGCTTTTGATTTTGGTTACCTGAATAAATGGGGCAAATTTTTGTTGAGTACTTCTTTATACACCAATAAAACGAGTGATGTTTTTATGTTTGCTAGAATTGAATCTGGCGATTTTGTAAATGGTGTACCCGTAATTATTTCTGGACCAATTAATATTGCCACTGAATGGAGAACAGGATTCGAATTCAACCTAAATTATACACCTTTCAAATGGTGGAAATTAAACTCCAATTTCAATTATTTCAATGTTGACACTAATGGAGATTATACTTATACTGATTTTAATGATAAAGAAATAACCCAAAATTTTGACAACAATGCCTCTTCTTGGTCGGCAAAATTAAATTCAAAAGTCACTTTACCATACAAAATAGACTGGCAAACCAATATGAATTATAATGGTGATCAAAAAACAGCTCAAGGAAAATCTTTGGGTATTTTTTCAATGAATCTTGGTTTTAGCAAAGATGTGCTCAAAGAAAAAGCAACACTGGCATTTAACATCAGCGATGTCTTCAATTCTAGAAAAAGAAAATATGAAACCC
>DAORUG010000015.1:0-33486 GCA_035433125.1 Flavobacterium sp. | reverse complement strand
AAAGAAGTAAAAGAAGCTTGTCAGAAATACGGTGGATTCTATTTGGGTTCTATTGGTGGTCCAGCCGCTATTTTGGCCAAAGAAAATATCCTTTCAGTCGAGATTGTTGATTTTGAAGAATTGGGAATGGAAGCCGTTCGAAAAATCACGATTAAAGATTTTCCGGCTTTTATTATCACTGATGATAAAGGAAATGATTTCTTCGAGAATTTGTAGGATTTAACCACGAAGGCTCTAAGTTTTTTACTTCGTCAGTTTGACTTTCAGTCTCGGGTCACTAAGTACACAAAGTTTTTACCGCAGATTCGCAGATTTTAAAATTTATTAAAAATCTGCGAATCTGCGGTTAATTTTTTAATCAATCACCATTTCGGGAATTTCTCCTTCGATAATTAAAGTTGCTTCTGTGGAAGCGATGACGTGTGCTACAGAAACTCCCGGAGCACGTTCTAAGAGTTTAAAACCCTTTGGAGTAACTTCGAGAACGGCTAGTTCGGTTACAACTTTTTTGACACAACCAACGCCTGTTAAGGGTAAAGTACATTTTTTGAGAATTTTACTTTCTCCCGCTTTGTTCACGTGCATCATGGCCACGATAATATTTTCGGCTGAAGCTACCAAATCCATTGCGCCGCCCATTCCTTTGACCATTTTTCCGGGGATTTTCCAGTTGGCAATATCTCCGTTTTCGGCAACTTCCATCGCGCCAAGAATCGTCAAATCGACGTGTTGCCCGCGAATCATTCCGAAACTCATTGCCGAATCAAAGAAAGAAGCGCCTTCTAAAGTCGTAATAGTTTGTTTTCCGGCGTTGATTAAATCAGCGTCTTCTTCGCCTTCAAAAGGGAAAGGTCCCATTCCCAGAACGCCATTTTCAGATTGAAATTCTACTTCAATTCCTTTTGGGATATAATTGGCTACCAATGTTGGAATACCAATACCGAGGTTTACAAAGTATTTGTCCTTGACTTCTTGGGCTATTCTTTTGGCGATGTCTTCTTTTGTTAGCATAATTTTGTTTTTTGAAACATTTAAGGAATTGAAGGTCATTTAAGTTTTGGTTTAAAGCATTTGTCAATATTCTTTATTGAAAGAAAGATTGATTATGGAATTAAAAACCATTTATTAAACAGCAGTTTGTGATTCTGTTTTACCTTTTTTCCATTAGTTTTTTAGTTTCAGAATTATATAGTTCTTTGCCCTTTGTAATTTCTTTTGCATTAATAAAATCATCAATACTTATATAAATGAGATTGTTATCGTCTTCAATATTTTCGTTTTTCTTTTCTGCGAATTCTACACTTCCTTTTCCTTCAACTAAATATAAATAAACTTTCTTTTCAAAATTCACTTTTGCAAGTTCAATTATTCTTTTGTAAATTATTTCATTTATTTCAGGATAACTTATACTTCTAAAACATTTTCTTATTGAACATAATTCTTCTGTTTTAAATAATGGAAATGCGGAAATTCCTCCCAATTCAGTTAAGTTTTCATTACAATAATCGTAATATTTGTATTGAATTGTTCCTTTTGGAATTTGTCCCAAACAAATGTTAGTAAACAGCAATGTGAAAATAATTATTGACTTCATTTCTTAATGTTTTTATTATCCAAAATAGCTGCCATCAATTCTCTTTTTCGAACTGAAAACCGCGACTGAATACTATTTTTCCCTCACCGTTCGCTTCTCAATCCTCTTTTCATATTTCTCTCCTTGAAAAATGCGTTGCACGAAGATTCCTGGTGTGTGAATTTGGTTGGGATCGAGGGTTCCGGCTTCGACTAATTCCTCGACTTCGGCGATGGTGATATTTGCTGCGCCAGCCATACAGGGATTGAAGTTTCGGGCGGTTCCTTTGAAGATGAGGTTTCCTGCGGTGTCGCCTTTCCAAGCTTTTACAATCGCAAAATCAGCTTTGAAAGCCAATTCCATTATGTGCATTTTTCCGTTGAATTCTCGGGTTTCTTTGCCAATGGCTACTTCCGTTCCGAAACCTGCTGGTGTGAAAAAAGCGGGAATTCCGGTTTGGGCAGCTCGACAACGTTCTGCCAGAGTTCCTTGTGGAATGAGCTCTACTTCGAGTTCGCCAGAAAGCATTTGGCGTTCGAATTCGGCATTTTCTCCCACATAGGAAGAAATCATTTTTTTGATTTGGTGTTTTTGCAACAGCAATCCAAGACCAAAATCATCGACACCGGCATTGTTAGAAATACAGGTAAGATTGGTGATTTCTTTTTTGACGAGTTCGGCAATGGAGTTTTCGGGAATGCCACACAATCCGAAACCACCCAGCATAAGGGTCATTCCGTTTTCGATTCCTTCGAGTGCTTCTTGGACGTTGTTTACTTTTTTGTTGATCATAACTAACGACTAATTTAAACAATTAAAAGCGTTTATTTCAAAAAATTTAAGTTTTTGAAGGCTTGTTTTGTTGCATTGATTCTAGCTGAGTAAAAGGCTTCATTGGCGGCTTCCTTTTTCATAGGTTCTAGATTTGTAGCAAAGAAATAAACTTTGTTTTTTACTTCAAAATAACCAACAAACCAACCATTATACAAATCATTTTTTACCGACAAACCTGTTTTTCCGCTTAGGGTATAAGCATCGGTTTTTTCGATTAACATTATGTTTTTTACAATTGATTCTGTTCTTTTTGAAATAGGCAATTCTGAAAAATAGAATCTTTTTAGAAACTGAATTTGTTGAATCTGAGATATTTTAGATTCGCCATCAAGCCAAAAATTGTCAATGGTATTTTTGTCAAAAACCATTTCTTTATAATTGAGTTTATTGAGATAGTTTTTCATTCTTTCGACACCAATTTTTCGCGCTACTTCCTGATAACAAGGAACACAAGAAACCTGAAATGCTTCTTTGAATGTCAAGTCTTGTTCCCATTTTTTATTCCATCTTTTTTCTCCGTTCCATTTAAAAACATCGGAGTCGTTTTTTATTACACCGGTTTCAAGTGCAATAATAGAATTTGGAATCTTGAAAGTTGATGCGGGAATTATTCCGGTTTTTGCCCAAGAAAAATCATTGGAATAATACGTTTTATCTGTAAAGGAGTAGATTAAAACTGACCCTTTAACTTTTAAACTGTCTAGTATTTTGTTGAATTCAGGAACAAGAGTCTCTTTGCCCTTACTGTTTTTTGTTTGACAAGTCATAGTTAAACTCATCAATAGAATCCAAAAAACAGCTATTCTTTTCATAGATACTTCAGTTTATATTTTGAAACAAATGCCCTAGCCCTGATGGGAACGGCATCCTTTTGTGGCGGGGTTCGCCACAAAAGACACAGTGTACAGCAGGAAATAGCTCCTAGAAACTACAACTCGAATTCTTCGGTTTCTTGTTCTACTGCCGTGGTGTCTTTTACAACAGCTGGACGTGTGTAGCAATCTACTTTTATGGAGAGATTCGAAGGTCTGTCGAATTCTTCTTTGGAAACTTTTAGGGTTTCATCTTCGTAGCATTTTTTCATGAAATAACCCCAAACTGGCAATGCGGCTGTTGCTCCTTGACCATATGTTAGGCTTTTGAAACGTGCCGAACGGTCTTCGCAACCTACCCAAACACCGGTAACTAGGTTAGGTACCATTCCCATAAACCAACCGTCGGACTGGTTTTGTGTTGTTCCTGTTTTACCCGCAATTGGGTTTCTAAACATATACGGATAGCCTGTCCAGCGATTGTCGCCGCTTCCGCCACCTTCTGTTCTTAGTCGTACTCCAGAGCCCGTTTCGGTAACGCCTTCGAGTAATTTGATAACAGCAAAAGCAATGTCTTTATTCAACACATCGTGAGATTCTGGGATAGGTTCGTAGATGACTACACCACTTTTATCTTCGATTCGGCTAATGAATTGTGGTTTTACGTAAACGCCTTGGTTGGCAAAAGTTCCATAGGCAGCAACCATATCCTCTACAGTAATATCAACGGCTCCAAGAGCGATTGAAGGTTGGGCAGGAATTTCGGATTTTACGCCTAATTTATGGGTTAATTCGATTACGGCTTCTGGACCAGTCTTGTCGATTAGTTTTGCCGATATGGTGTTGATAGAATGAGCCAATCCTTGTTTCAAAGAGACCATTCCGCGGTATGAATTGTTGGAATTTCTTGGTTCCCAATCTTCGGTTACGTGATGACGCCCTTTTCGAATCATAAAAGGTCCGTCGAGGATGGTGTCGCAAGGTGACATCCCTAATTGTTCGATAGCGGTCGCATACACAAACGGTTTGAATGTAGAACCTACTTGTCTCGCGCCTTGACCTACGTGATCGTATTGGAAATATTTGTAATTGATACCACCAACCCAAGCTTTTATGTTACCCGTTTGAGGTTCCATAGCCATAAGCCCTGATTGCAGGAAGTGTTTGTAATATCTGATGGAATCTAGAGGAGTCATAATTGTATCTCTTTCCCCTTTCCAAGTGAAGACTTTCATTTTGGTTTTTTGGCTGAAAGAAGCTATGATTTCTTCTTCACTTTTGTCAAGTTCTGTCATTACTGTCCAACGGTAAGAGGCTTTCATTGCTTGCTTCATGAGACGATCCGTTTCTGCTTGCGAAATGTTGACAAAAGGAGCGTTTTTATTGGTTTTGGCTTCAATAAAAAATTGTTCTTGTAGGTTTGCCATGTGTTTTTCAACAGCTTCTTCGGCGTACAATTGCATTCTAGAATCGATGGTGGTGTAGATTTTCAAGCCGTCTTTGTAGATGTTATAATCGGAACCATCGGCTTTTTTGTTTTCTTCCACCCATTTTTTCATATAATCACGCAAATATTCTCTGAAATAAGTGGCTGTTCCTTCGCGGTGGCTTTCGAGTTTGAATTTTAGTGTGATAGGTAGGGCTTGCAATTTTTCTTTTTGTCCTTCGGTAATAATTCCTCCTTTTTCCATTTGCGAAAGCACTACATTTCTGCGGTTTTTAACGCCTTGAGGGTTTTTGACAGGATTGTAAAGACCTGAATTTTTAAACATTCCGACTAATATTGCCGATTCGTCAATGGTTAAATCTTTGGGTGCTTTTGAAAAATAAGTTTGCGCTGCTGAACTCACTCCAACCGAATAATTTCCAAAATCATAGACATTGCAATACATGGCGATGATTTCGTTTTTGGTATATTGTCTTTCCAATCGTATGGCAATAATCCATTCCTTGATTTTTTGGACGATTCTAAAAGGCAAGAATTTGGAACCCTCGCCGTGGAATAATTGTTTGGCTAATTGTTGCGTTAGTGTACTTGCTCCACCGCTTGTTCCTAAGCTGAAAACAGCTCTTAAAGTTCCTCTGCCATCTATTCCTGAATGCTCGTAAAAACGCACGTCTTCGGTTGCTACCAAAGCATCGACAAGGTTTTTGGGTAAGTCAGAATATTTTAATTGAGATCTATTCTTTTCGAAATATTTACCTAGGATTACTCCATCCGATGAAATAATTTCGGTAGCTAAATTCGAATCTGGATTTTCTAAATCTTCGAATGAAGGCATCGAACCAAAAAGCCCCCAAGAGGCAAAAAGGAAAAATAATAATAATCCTCCAAGGCCATAAAAGAAAACTTTCCAGAATTTCTTTTTATAGTAGTTGATGTCTTTTTCGGTGTTTTTTGTCTGAATATTGTTTTTTTGACTAGCCATAATTACTTTTTAATCTCTGTTTTCTATTCTAAAACCAACTTCTGTGATTCCGTCTAAAGCAGTTACTCCGGGAACTTTTCTGTTTTCACGTACTGCTTGTTTGATGTGAACTTTGTATTTTCCTCTAAAACGTACATTTTCCTTATAAAAAAGTTTATTTTCCTTGATGTCCGAAAAACCATCTCCCATTAGCGAGCCGTCGGGATTTGCCATTTCATACTCAAGGGTGTCTACTTTTGTAAAACCATTTGGCATTTCCAGCGCCACAATCAAAAACAAATTGTTGAATGGATAATCGTTGTTGTCTCTCAAAGTTACAAAAAGATTGTATCGCTTAGTCGAATCTAATTCGGGTAAATCAAAGGTTACAATACTGTCTTTGTGCCAAGCGGTTCCAACGGATTTGTATTCGTCGAAAACTCTTTTTTTGTCACACGAAAAAAAGAGAATTGCAACTAAAATTAGTAATGCGCTATTCCTTATTCTCATTTTTAGTAATAATTATTGGTTTCCTGGCTACTACAGGTTTTTTATCGTTAGCAACAGTAGGTTTGGAATTATTATTTGGTTTGTTACCGTTATTGTTTTGCCTGTTATTGTTGCTATTATTGCTGCTGTTATTACTATTATTAGCCACAATTAAATTATCGCCAGTTTTACGTTTTTTATTCGGTTTTTTCTTTTTCTTAGGCTGGTCAAAACGGGTTAAACTTTCTTGCCCCATGGCGTTATTAAAGTGTTGTTCAGGTTCCTGAACAATTACAATTGCAAAATCTTCGAGGGAAGCGACTTTGTTTTTTAGTTTGTTTTCGGCAACAATTTCTCGGACTTGTTCGATTTTTAAAACGTGCCAATTGGCAAAATCATTGGTATAAGCAAACCACATCAATCCTTTGAAAATATCTTGTTTTTGACAAATAGCATCACCTTTTTCGGTTACTAATTTAGTGTCGAAATCAGGGAATCCTTTCAAGGCATCCATATAAGTATCAAGCTCATAATTCAAACAACATTTTAGTTTTCCGCATTGTCCTGCCAGTTTTTGTGGGTTTAAAGACAATTGTTGGTAACGCGCCGCAGAGGTATTTACACTTCTAAAATCAGTTAGCCAAGTAGAACAACACAATTCTCTTCCGCAAGAACCTATTCCGCCCAAACGAGCGGCTTCTTGTCGTAAACCGACTTGTTTCATCTCGACTCTGGTGCTGAATTCTTTTGCAAAATCTTTGATTAAAAGTCTGAAATCGACTCTGTCATTGGCAGTGTAATAGAAAGTTGCTTTGGAACCATCGCCTTGAAATTCGATATCCGAAATTTTCATTTCTAGTTTTTGAGAAATGGCTAATTCACGAGCGCGAACCTTCATAGGCTCTTCTTTATCTCGGGCAATAGACCAAATATCGATGTCTCTTTGTGATGCTTTTCGGTACACTTTTGGTACATCTGTATTCAAATGATTGACACCTTTTTTCTTCATTTGGATTTTCACCAATTCACCAGTCAGCGTCACTATTCCAATGTCATGTCCCGGCGAAGCTTCTGTAGCTACAATGTCGCCTATGCTTAAAGTTAGTTTTTCGGTATTGCGAAAAAATTCTTTTCTTCCGTTTTTAAAACGGACTTCGACACAATCAAAAGGAGCTTCACCATTAGGCAAACTCATATTCGAAAGCCAATCGAAAACCGTTAATTTGTTGCAGCTATCGGTGCCGCAAGTCCCATTATTTTTACAACCCTTTGGAGCACCGCCATCAGAAGTTGAACAACTTGTACATGCCATAATTTTATATGTAGTATTGCGATAGACGCAATTTAAGTTCTTAAACGTTTAGTTTGTAAAGATAGTATTTTTTTTAGTTTTGATTTTCAAGTTTAAGATTTCCAATTTTTAAAAAAAAAATAGTAAAGAAATCCATTCAAAATGAGTTGAAAAAAATTAAGAATAATTGATTTAAATAGGGATTCAAATCTCTTTTAAAATATGGAATGGATAGGAATTGATGAAAGCATCATTAGGACAGTAAATACTTTTTCGTCGTTTGGCGGAGCGAATAATAATCCGAAAACAGGTTTATTATTGTATGTTTTTAGAGTAGCCACATCTTGCTCTTTTATTTTGATATCTACTTGATTTCCTGCCTTGCTTTTTTCAATAACGAATGGCGTTTTGTAGAGTTCTCCTTCTAAAATGTAAGGGGTTATATCACTGCTTTGTTGGTAGGTAATATTAAACCACGATTCAGGAATAGCTGTTAGGGTTGATTCGTTTTTTCCGTCCCAGCATTGAGAGAATTGATTTTTATTATTTGGTGTGTTTCCAATAGTGATTTTAAAACTACCAATTGTGTCTTTTTCCCGAATTAAATAGATTATTTCCTTTGGATCAATGAAACGAGAAACACTAGATTCTCCATTGAGATAAATATTCTTTGATTTATTACCATTTGAATCCCAAGTTGTTTCGCGTTCTTTACCTTCTCTTCTTTCTTCGGTAAAAGGGATTTTGCAATAATAATGAGCCTTTTCATTTAAATCTGTGAAGCCAAAAGTGGTCTGATATCCCATTTCTCTTATTTTATCGGTTTCTAAACCCGTAAATAAAGTCAGTGAAGAATTGAATAGATTATTTCCAAAATTATTTTTTCTTTTTGTTTTTTCAGTTCTATTATTCTGAATTAACCATTCTTTTTTCAATTGAAGTTGTTCAATAATGGAGTCATTTTTGGAAACGAAATTTAGTTTTTTGGCCTCAGGCAATGTTTTATCAACATCTAAAAACAGGCAGGCAGGGGTGACTTCAAGTTTCAATTCCTTTTGTGGGGATTCGAAAAAAAATAGTTGTACCGCTTTGTCGAAAGCTTGCAAAAAAGAATCTGTAAGCGCTGGAACTCTTCGAAGTAAAATTTGTCCGTCAGGAACTGTGGTTCTTTGTAATTCAATGGCCATTTCATTCGAAAAAATTACGGATTCATTGGAGCCATCCACAATCAATGCTTTGATTTTCATATGATAGGGAGCGTAATCTAAAGTTTCTATAGCTGGAAAAGTTCGAAAAGGACTACTATATTCGTCGTTAATAGGATAAGGACCGTTGTCAATAACTTGAAAAAATAAATGCCAATTACCTGAAACACCGTTTTTAAATTTTGTTTTAAATCGAGGAGGTTTGTTGAATAGAAATCCCGGATTCATTTTCCATTGTGGATTAAGAATAACCGAATTCCAACGATTGTTTATTGCCGAAAGAACACTTTGTTTCATCTTTTCAGCCACTAAATCATCATTGGCTAAAATAACTCGTGGGAAATTAAACGGAAAAGCGTCATTTATAGATTCAACAAAGTTTGGGTTGTAGGCATATTCCATTTTTTCGACCCGTATTACTTGTTTCTCTGTAGATTGAGAATGAATACCAAAAGGGAATAAGCACAATAAGAATACTGAGATTATTTTTATAATTATAATACTATGAGCCTTGTTTTTCGACATATTGAAATTAATTTTGAAAATTTGCCCTAATCAAAGATACAATTTTATCAAAACTATTTCAATAGAAACCGAAAATATTCAATGTAGTCCAAAACTATAAAAATATTGATTATCAAATGAATAGCTATGTTTCCTTCACCGAAATAATTTTCACAGGACATGCTTTGGCGGCCAATTCACAACTTTCGGTTATGGTGTGATCAGGAGATTTTAAAGTGTAAAAACCTTTGGCATTGACACTTTTTATCAAAACCGATTTTCCGTCTTTTTTAGACATTTGAAACTGAACAGGCGCCATTTCCACACAATAATTGCATCCAATACATTTGGCTCTTTGTAATGTTACAATGACCATTAGGCTTCCACGATTTTATATAATTTGTCGGACATTCGAATTCTGAAAGGCAATTTAAAAGTGCAATCATCTCCTTTGGTCGCTTTTTCTGCCACAGTATCATTGACATACATTTCTTCGATAATCATTTCTTGGGCTCCTGTACTTGGACCTGTAACTAATATTTTATCGCCAATTTGAATGTCATAAGCTTCAATTTTGAATTGCCCAATTTCAGCTTTTGGGAAATAATGAGTTCCTTTCCCCACATATACTTTTTTCTGAGTGGCCATAGAACCTGAAACATCACTCCATTCGCCCAATTCTTGCCCCAAATAATAGCCTGACCAAAAACCACGATTGTAAACCGTACCCAAAGCTTCCATCCAATCCACAACTTTTTCTTTCGAAAATGTGCCTTCATAATAACTGTCTATGGCTTCGCGGTAAGTTCTGATTACTGTAGCAACATATTCTGGAGCACGGCCACGACCTTCAATTTTCAAAACTTGAATGCCGGAATCAATCACTTGGTCAAGGAAATCTAGCGTGCATAAATCTTTTGGCGACAACAAATATTCATTGTCAACTTCAATTTCGAAACCCGTTTCTTGGTCAGTAAGCGTGTATTTCTTGCGACAATTTTGCTTGCAAGCCCCACGATTTGCGGAGGAATTATCTGAATGTAAACTCAAATAACATTTTCCAGAAACTGCCATACATAAAGCTCCGTGACCAAAGATTTCAATTTCTACTAATTTTCCGCTTGGACCTTTTATTTGTTCTTTTTCGATTTGTTCGGTGATTTTTTTCACTTGTCGCAAACTCAATTCCCGACTCAAAACCATCGTATCAGCAAAAAGGCTGTAGAATTTTATGGTTTCGATATTGGTAATATTCAACTGGGTCGAAATGTGAACTTCCATTCCAATGCCTCTCGCCATAGCAATCACTGCTTGGTCGGAAGCAATTACTGCGGTAATATTGGCTTCTTTGGCTTTGGCCAATAAAGTTTTCACCACCGATAAATCGTGGTCGTAAATGATCGTGTTTAATGTTAAATAACTTCGAACGTTTTTGGCTTCGCAACGTTGAGCTATTTCTGGCAAATCATCCATCGTGAAATTTACGGTTGCTCTGGCTCGCATATTCAATTGTTCCACTCCAAAGTAAACCGAATCTGCATTATTATCGATTGCCGCTTGAAGCGATTCGAAGTTTCCGGCCGGAGCCATTAATTCTATTTTTTGCATTATTTTGTCTTGTTTAATATCTTTTGTCAAAGTTCCGGATTTTGAAAAAGATTCATTTTCTGAAATTGTTTTTTTAAAAGTTAAAACATCAGATTTTCCTTTTTTGAAAATTTTATTTCCGTTTTTAATACCTCTACGAATGTCCTTTTGTTCCTCTTCCGAAAGATGAATGACCTCCATACATTCCGAAGAACAACAACCTTCCATAGCTGTTTTGCATTCCTCACATTGGATAAAAAGCAAGTGACAGCCTTCGTTCACGCAATTCGTATGCACATCGCAAGGTTTTCCGCATTGATGGCATTGCGAAACGATATCGTCTGTGATTCTTTCGCCCAAGCGATGATCAAACACAAAGTTTTTACCAATAAATTTACTTTCCAGACCTTCGGCTTTGACTTGACGGGTGTATTCGATAATACCTCCTTCGAGTTGATAGACATTTTCGAAACCTTTGTGCTTGAAATAAGCGCTGGCTTTTTCGCATCGAATGCCGCCCGTGCAATACATCAACAATTTTTTATCTTGTTTGTGTTCCGAAAGTTGTTCTTCGATAATAGGTAATGATTCTCTAAAAGTATCTACATCAGGTCTAATGGCTTTGGTAAAATGACCAATTTCAGATTCGTAATGATTACGCATATCGACCACAATGGTATTCGGGTCTTCCAATAAGTCGTTGAAATCTTTCGCTTTGAGATGAATTCCAATATTGGTTACATCGAAAGTTTCATCTTCCAATCCATCGGCAACAATCTTGTCTCGGACTTTTACGGTAAGTTTCAGAAAGGAATGGTCGTCCTGTTCTACGGCGATATTCAGACGAATACCTTTCATGAAATCGTATTTTTCGATAGTATCTTTGAAAGCATAAAAATTGTCTGCCGGAAGCGATAACTGGGCGTTAATTCCTTCATTGGCAACATAAATTCGTCCTAAAACATCGAGAGGATTCCAAGCTAGAAATAATTCATTCCTGAATTGGGTTGGATTTTGTAAATGCGCATAAGCATAGAAAGACAGCGTGAGTCGCTGTTTTCCGGCGTCATCAATCATGATGGCTCGCTCTTCTGCGCTTAAAGTGTTGTACAGTTGCATGCTATAAACAGGTTAAGTTGAGAAAAATAATTGTGCAAAAGTATAAAAATTAACTCCAAACTCCACAAGGAATGCGCAAAGTTCACAAAGGATAAAATAAAAAACCACGAATAAACGTGGTTTTAGAGTATTTATAAAATTTAATTTTCACTTGATAATGGTACAAACTCCGTTAACACATTTGACTTCGGTTGGAGGTGCTACAGGCATACAATCAGATATAGCATTAGTTTGAATGTTATACAATCGATTCATTTCATTGTAATTTTTTACCATTTCTTGTAGTTTTGTCAAGTTGACGCTATTCGAGAAAACTAGATAAGACCCAGGACCACCACAAGGTTTTGAGCCGAAAGCAATAAAACTGCAACCCACACTTTCGGAACAGCTAAAACTGTTGATGTAGTTTTGAATTTCCTGCTTTTTGGTTTCTAATTGTGCTGAAGTTATAGCGTCAGATGAGTCATCTGTGTCAGTACATTGAAAACTTTGCAACAATAAAGAAAGTGCCAATATTTTAAAAAACCACTTCATAATTAGGATAATAAGAGTTGTATATTATTGTAAAAATAAAAAAAATTACCGCAGATTCACAGATTTTAAAATATAAATCTGCGAATCTGCGGTAAAAATAAATTTTGCTCTTTGTATTTAACCGTCTAGCAATACTCGTTGAAAGCGTCTTTCAAGTTGTCAGCAATCATTTCGGCTGGACGACCTTCGATGTGGTGACGCTCTAACATATGAACTAATTCGCCATTTTTGAACAAGGCAATACTTGGCGAAGACGGAGGAAAAGGGAACATATGTTGTCTTGCAGCATCAACAGCTTCTTTATCGACACCTGCAAAAACAGTGATTAAATGATCTGGCTTTTTAGCATTGTCTAAACTCATTGCTGATCCTGGACGTGCATTTCTGGCAGCACAACCACAAACAGAATTTACAACTACTAATGTTGTTCCTTCTGCATTTATTGCAGCATTTACTGCTTCGGCACTGTGTAAATCTTGAAAACCTACCGCTGTTAATTCAGCCTGCATTGGTTTTACCATTTCTTCTGGATACATATTTTTTTATTTTAAGATTATTATTCGAAAGTTGCAAAGTTACAAAGTTTCAAATCAAGTTATAAGATTGAATTATAAAGTTTTGTTATAGTTTGATAAGATGGTTTTTCGATTTAGAAAATATTCCCAAAAAGCAAGCCTTTATTTTGTCTTTTCTAGAATAATCAGCAGCTCTTTACTACTTAAAAAAGAATGCTTTTGAAACACAATCGAAAAATCAGATTCTAAAATAGTAACTGTTGGATAAACCACTTGAGAATTTATGGTAGCTAATGCTGTGGCGAGTTCGTGAATTCCTGTATTTTGTCCTTTTGGCTTGAATTGAAATGTAAGATTGTTGAAATGAATGTCATTTTTACTTTCGGCATCCAATGAAATGAAGTAGAAATCAGAATTTAAAAGATGGATGATTTCAGGGTTTTTAAAAGTCGAATTTTCCATCATTTTGCAATACTTGCACCAAGAAGTATGAATAAAAACTACAAATGGTTTTGGATTTTCTTTGGCTAATTTTTCCGCTTCTTCAAAAGTATAGGTTTTCAACTGGGCAAAACCGGATGGAATCGCCCAAAAGAAAATCAATAGGATGTAAACTGCTTTTTTCATTTAAAACAAATTATATCGCAATCCGAAGAAACCTCTGATTCCCTGATTGGGGCCGTAAACATAAGTGGTGTCGAATGTTAAACCATAAGGATTATCTGGTGTTACCAATACTTTTCCGTTTGAATCGTATTGTATGTTTTTGTCAAATGGATCTTCCGTTCTGGAAATCAGGAACGGATTATTTTGTTTTGGAGTAAAGTTGAGCAGGTTTTTTATTCCAGCATACAATTCAAAATTTTTCCATCCCGAATACGAAAATTGAATGTTTTGCAAACTGTACCAAGGCGAATTCGGATTTCTTGGATCGGTTTCGCTCAATAGTGGCAATTTCATTGGACTGTAAACATTTCCGGTGTAATCAATGGCTAACTTAATTGGATTAATTTTATAGG
Organism: Flavobacterium sp.; assembly: GCA_035433125.1. Classification (GTDB taxonomy): domain Bacteria; phylum Bacteroidota; class Bacteroidia; order Flavobacteriales; family Flavobacteriaceae; genus Flavobacterium. The sequence continues at coordinate 19,596 of DAORUG010000015.1, read as the reverse complement.
AAACTGCCCAGGTTGCCGTGAAATTCTCGGTCAAATAGGGTCTGGTTTTGATGCCATTTTCTACATTGGAAACATCCATATAAGTAGCGCCCAGAATGAATTTTAAACCATTTGTAAAATTGATGTCCGTATTACAGCTAATTCCTTGGCTCAAAGCATAACCATCAATGTTGTTGTAAATGATTTGGTTGGGGTCAGTTTCGTAATCCGACACAATTTTGTTGCTAAATCGGGTGTAAAACGCAGTAGTTTCAATCCCTAAAAAAGTTCCATTCGAAAAGTATATTTTCTTGATGTAATTCAAATTGGCATTGACTGATTTTTCTGGATTTAAATTATTGGCAATAACCACTTCACGTGAACCCGTTAAAGCGGCGTGGTCTTCGGTAAACAAATTCACTACTCTAAATCCTGTTCCAGCATTGAAGCGCAAAATATTGTTTTCGTTGAATTTTAATTTATACGCCAATCTTGGAGTTAAAATATTTCCGTGAATGGAATTGTAATCGTATCGAAGTCCTAAAAGGAGTTTGTGCTTTTCGCTAAAAGTAATTTCGTCCTGAACAAAAATTCCGGGAAGCCAGGTTTTTTCGGGATTGTTTTCGTTTGAAATTGCGGTAGATGGCGTGTTGTCATCATAAAACGTATAACGGGAAGCGATTCCAGAAAGTAAATCGTTTTTGCCTAGTTTCTTGTCCCAAGTGAGTTGTAGAAAACCAATTTTTTGATTCGCAATATATGAAGTGGTTCCATAACGACTGTCCTGAAAATGAGCTGTTCCCGAGAAAGAAAGCATTAGTTTTTCGGTTGTGGGCAATTGATAACTTCCTAAAAGTTCGCCTCTTTTGGTATAAATACTTTCGCCGTAAATTTCATCACCACCACGATATTTTTTCTCCCAACGAATATCTCCGCCCCAACGATCTTCGTACATTCCGCGAACGGCAACTGTGAAAAGTCGGTTTTGTTGTCGGGTGAAATTCCATTTATTAAAAACCGAGATTCTATTTTGTGCCGTCACATCTGTAAATCCATCATTTTCATTGTCAATGGTTTGACCGTAATTGTAATAATTTAATCCTAATATGGAAGTTGCTTTTTTGATGTTAAATTTCACACCCAGATCGGCATTGGTTTCCAGCCAGGAAGTGGAAAAAACATCGGCAGAAAATAGTGGAGCGTTACTTGGATTTTTGGTAATAATGTTGATTAATCCGCCAACGGCTTCACTTCCGTACAAAGAAGAGGCGGGACCTTTCACGATTTCGATTCGTTCTACCAATGAATTTGGAATTCCCGACAATCCATAAACGGTCGATAAACTACTCACAATGGGCATTCCATCAATCATCACCGAAGTATAAGGGCCTTCCAATCCGTTGATGTGAATATCGCCTGTGTTGCAAACACCACAGTTGAGTTGTGGTCTTACTCCGTTTACATTTTGCAGGGCTTCATAAATACTGGCCGTTGGATTTTTTTTGAAAAAGACGGGCGAATATACTTCAACAGGAACAGCACTTTCCAATCGTTTTACCGCTTTTAAAGTTCCCGAAACTACGACTTCATTGAGTTCGTTTTCATTGTCTTTTAATTCAAAATCAAGAATAAGATTCTCCTTTTCTTTTAGGATAATATTTTTGGTTATGGTTTTCAGTCCAAGTGACGAAATCTGAACTTTATAATTGCCGGCTGGAATATTTTCTATTTTATAAACGCCCAAACTATCGGTTTGGGTTTTGTACTTGGTTTTTAGCAATAGGATAGTAGCTTGTTGCATTTCCTTATTTTCAACTGTAATTCTGCCAGAGATAGAAGTCGTATTCTGTGAAAATGAAATGCTAAAAGCAAATATCGTTAACCATAAAAATAAATATTTCATTTGAGTAAATTAAATTTTAGACAAATCTAAAAAAATAATTACTCAAACAAAATAATTTTGTATATATTTGTCTTAATAATTCATTTTCTGCTATGAGCAAATCTTTAGAAGAAGTAAACCAATCGGTAGCTACACAAAATAAAACCTCGACTTTTAGAAAAATTCTTGCCTTTTTTGGTCCTGCTTATTTGATAAGTGTGGGTTATATGGATCCTGGCAACTGGGCGACCGATATTGCTGGTGGAAGTCAGTTTGGTTACGCCCTGCTTTGGGTATTGTTAATGAGTAATATGATGGCCTTGCTTTTGCAAAGTTTAAGTGCTAGACTTGGAATTGTTACCCAACGCGATTTGGCACAAGCTTCGAGAGAAACCTATTCGAAACCAATTAATTATATACTTTATTTTTTGGCCGAAATTGCCATAGCAGCCTGTGACCTTGCTGAGGTTTTGGGAATGGCAATCGGGATCAATTTATTGTTTGATATTCCGTTGATTACTGCTGTTTGGATTACCGTTTTAGATACATTTTTATTGCTTTTTCTAATTAATAAAGGCATACGAAAAATGGAAGCTTTTATCATTGCATTAGTCGCGATCATTGGTATTTCTTTTATTTTCCAAATGATTTTTGCCCAACCTGAAATGGGAAAAGTGGTGCAAGGTTTAATCCCTTCGATGCCCGATTCGGCAGCACTTTATATCGCCATTGGGATTATTGGAGCCACAGTAATGCCACATAATTTATACCTTCATTCTTCTTTGGTGCAAACCCGAAAATTCGACCGAAGTGTTACTGGAATCAAACAAGCTTTGAAATACAATTTAATAGATAGTACGATTGCCTTGAACTTGGCCTTTTTTGTAAACGCTGCCATATTGATTTTGGCTGCAGCCACATTCTACAAAAATGGAATGTTTGAGGTGGCCGAAATTCAGGATGCACATCAGTTTTTGGCTCCTATTTTAGGCACGAAATGGGCACCCATTTTGTTTGCTGTTGCTTTGATTGCTGCAGGACAAAGTTCTACAATTACAGGAACTTTGGCTGGACAAATCGTTATGGAAGGTTATCTGAATTTAAGGATTCAACCTTGGGTTCGAAGGATAGTTACTCGTTTGATAGCGATTGTTCCTGCCGTAATTGTTATTTCTATTTTTGGCGAAAGCGTGACCGGAAAACTACTGATTTTGAGTCAGGTAATTTTGAGTTTACAATTGGGATTTGCCATCATTCCGTTGATACATTTTGTGAGCGATAAATCAAAAATGAAGGGGTTTCATATCAGTAAATTAACTCAAATTGGTTCTTGGATTGTAGCCCTGATTATCGTTTCATTGAATGTAAAATTAGTGTATAATGAAATTGTTGGCTGGCTCGAAACTTCTGAAAACCCAATTATTTTATGGCTTACGGTAGTTCCTTTGGCGTTTGGATTCTTGATTTTGTTGTTGTATATCGTTTTCAAACCGTTTTTTACCAAAGCAAAACATGAATTTCTAAATCATTCTCCACACAATTTAAATCTTCAATTTTCTGAAACTGGAGGTTATAATAAAAAGAATATTGCCATCTCTGTAGATTTCTCTTCGGCTGACGCTGTTGCCATAAACAGCGCTTTCGAACTAGGCGGATTGGAAGCTAAATATACTTTGATTCACGTGGTCGAAACCGTTGGAGCAATGGTTTACGGTAAAAATATTGAAGATCAGGAAACTTTAATTGACGCAAAATTATTGGCCGAATACAAGGAAATGCTTTCGCAAAAAGGCTTTAAAGTAAAAACTAAATTAGGTTTTGGCAAACCCAATAATGTAATTCCTGAAATTATCAATAAAGGAAAATTTGATGTTCTAGTAATGGGAACTCACGGACACACTGGTTTCAAAGATTTACTTTTTGGGACAACCGTTGACAAGTTGCGTCACAAAATTTCGATTCCGTTATTTATTGTAAAAATTTAAAAATGAGTAATATTATTCAATTATATAGTAAATCAAATATCTAAATTCGTATATCCAAATGACTTTTTCAGAAGAGAATTATTTAAAAGCGATTTATCATCTTACTACTGTTGCAGATGCCGAAATAAGCACGAATGCGATTGCCGAAATGATGGAAACCAAAGCCTCTTCGGTGACCGATATGTTGAAAAAATTGGCCGAAAAAGATTTGGTGAATTATAAAAAATACCAAGGCGTTTCTTTGACTGACAAAGGGCGACTTTCTGCCAAAATGATTGTGCGAAAACACCGTTTATGGGAAGTTTTTTTAGTCGATAAATTAAATTTTGCTTGGGATGAGGTTCACGATATTGCTGAACAATTAGAACACATCAAATCCGAGCAACTCATCAATAAACTAGATGATTTTCTGGGCAATCCAACCGAAGATCCACACGGAGATCCTATTCCAAATGCCAACGGACAAATTGTTGCCATCGAAAAACAGTTGCTTTCTGAATTGGCAGAAAATCAGATAGGAATTTGTGTGGGTGTAAAAGATTCTTCGACAGAATTTTTGAAATATCTAGACAAACAAGAAATTGCTTTGGGGTCAAAAATTGAAATTATGGCTAAAGAAAGCTTCGATTTATCTACAAAAATAAAGGTAAACGGAAAAGAATTGACCATTTCGAATAAGATAGCCAATAATCTTTATGTGAAAGTGGGTTACTGACAATTGCAATCCTCACCGCAGTTTTTATCAGTTTTTTTCTTTTTGAAAAAGAACTTTCGAACCAAAAAAGTAATGGCAATTCCCAGCGTTATATAAGTTAAAATTTCTTGAAAATCCATATTTTAAGTTTGTTTAGGATGCGATTTTTTCTAAAGCAACGTAGTTAATAAACGAGCCATTTTTATCAAACATTGGATATGCCTCAATTTCGCACCAATAAGAATCTCCATTTTTTCTATAGTTTAAAATGACTTCTTTGAATGGTTTTAGTTGGGTTAATGCTGTTTTTATTTTTTGTCGAGTGACTTTAGAAGTTGCTTCGCCTTGAAACATTCTAGGAGATTTTCCCAGTATTTCCTCTTGGTGGTAGCCGCTTATTTTAGAAATAGTATTTGATACAAATATTATTCTAAAGTTTTTGTCAGTAACGATTATTTCTCTATTTTCTTTTTGAGCTTGTTTTAGATAATCTAGTTTTGTATTCCAATTAGATTGTATCCTTTTAAATAAAATTGCATCCGAAAAAGAGTAGCTTCTAAATTCCCAAGTGGTCAAGGGAAGGCATTTCAGTTTTAATTTACTGTAATATTGTGCACAAGCATTGTCATAGTTTCTCATATTGCAATTATTTATTTTTAGAATAGAAAATTTAACTAAAAGACTCTTTATTTTAAAATTTGATACGCTATCAAAGCTACTATATAAGCAAAACTACTCATAAAAATTAATTGTCCCAAAGGCCATTTCCAGCTGTTGGTTTCCTTTTTTGTAACGGCCAAAGTACTAATACATTGCAACGCGAAAGCATAAAACAACAATAACGAAATTCCTGAGGCAAAATTAAATATTTTCTCACCCGTTTCAGGATTGGTTTCTGTTGCCATTTTGTTTTTTATGGTGGTTTCATTTTCGCTTCCGCCAACGCTATAAATAGTGGCCAATGTTCCCACAAAAACTTCTCTTGCAGCAAACGAACTGATAATGGCAACACCTATTTTCCAATCGTAACCCAAAGGTGAAATTGCGGGTTCGATGGTTTTTCCCATTATTCCAATATAGGAATTTTCCAATTTGAAAGAAGCCACTTTGTTTTCGATTTCTAATGCAGAAAGGGTTTTATTCTCCACTTTTGATGAGATAATCGTTGCAGCATTTCTGAATTTTTCGCTTGGTCCATTAGATGCCAAAAACCATAAAATTACCGATATGGCCAAGATGATTTTCCCTGCTCCAAAAACAAATGCTTTGGTTTTTTCGACAACAGTTATCATCACGTTTTTGAACATGGGCAACTTGTAATTGGGCATTTCGACCACAAAGAAAGTCTTGCAATTGAGTTGAAGCACTTTATTGAGGCTATAAGCCGAAAGTATTGCCATTCCGAATCCTAAAAGATACAACAACATTAGCGTTAATCCTTGTAAATTAAGGAAACCTAAGAAATATTCATCGGGAATGACCAAGCCTATGATGATAGCATAAACGGGCAACCGCGCCGAACAAGTGGTAAACGGAGTGACCAAAATAGTGATTAATCGCTCTTTCCAATTTTCGATATTTCGGGTTGCCATAATGGCTGGAATCGCGCAAGCAGTTCCTGAAATTAGAGGCACAACACTTTTGCCCGAAAGTCCGAAACGGCGCATAATTTTGTCCATCAAAAAAACCACACGACTCATATAACCGCTTTCTTCCAAAATTGAAATGAACAAGAATAGAAAAGTAATTTGAGGAATAAACATTAAAATTCCGCCAATTCCGGGGATAATTCCTTGTGCAATTAAATTCGTAAAAGCTCCCGGAGGCAGATATTCGCTTGCCGCTGTACTCAAACTGGCAAAGCTACTATCGATAAAATCCATTGGAATTTTTGACCATTCGAAAATAGATTGAAAAATACCGAATAAAATGACAAAGAAAATCAGATAACCCCAAACTTTGTGCGTGAGCACTCGATCGAGCTGGCTTCTGAAATCGGTAGCCGTTGCCGAATCTATTTTTTGACCAATTTTCAAAGTGTTATTGATGAATTGGTAGCGCTTGATGGTTTCTTTTTGTTGTAATTTTTTAAGCTCTGAATTTGTTTTCGTAAACGATTGTTTTTCAAGAGTATTTCTGTTTAAATCTGCAAAATTTACATCCTGAGTAATCACCAACCAAAGTTTATACAAAGATTGATTGGGAAACGTTTTTCGAAGGGTATTAAAATAGTCATCATCAATAGACGATGCATTCAAACATGGTTCTGTCGAAATGGTTTTGTATGTAGTGATTAAGGTTTTTAGTTCGTCAATACCAATATTTTTTCGGGAACTTACCAAAGCAATTTTGGTTTTTAGTTGTTCTTCGAGAAACGGAATATCGAGCGAAATTCCTTTGAGTTGCATTCTGTCAATCATATTGATGACCAAAATGGTTGGAATTTCAAGGTCTTTTATTTGGGTAAAAAGCAGTAAATTACGTTTCAAATTTTCCACTTCAGAAACCACAACAATCACATCGGGAAAGAGTTTGTCTTTTTTGTTGAGCAAAAGTTCAATTACTACATTTTCGTCAGCTGAACTGGCATTCAAACTATAGGTCCCGGGCAAATCGATTACGTTGGCATTGATATTATGGGATAATTTGCAAAAACCAACTTTCTTTTCGACAGTAATTCCGGGATAATTTCCCACTTGTTGGTTCAAGCCTGTAAGCTGGTTAAAAACCGAAGTTTTCCCTACGTTTGGATTCCCAATTAAAGCGACATTGATATTTTGCTTGGTCATTTGAAGTTATTTAGTAATGCTATCCACTTCAATTTCACGAGCAGTTTCGATGCGAATGGCAAGATGTGAGCCATTTATATCCAAATACAAAGGGTCGCCAAAAGGAGCAATTTGAAGTAATTCGACTGTGTTTCCAGGCAAACAACCCATTTCTAATAGTTTTAACGGAATGACATCGGCATCAAAATCTTTGATGATGGCTTTCTCTCCTTTTTTTAGACTAGCAATCGTAGTTTTCAATTTCTTATTTAGATTGAATATAGATTGCAAAAGTAATGTAAAAATTAGAATATTAAATGACAAATATCAGGTTTGTTCTTTACTACTGGTTTTAACGCATTAAACCCCGTTTCTGCCACCTCAAATATATTTGTTTTGCCCAAAAAAGGGTGGTTTTATTTACGGATAGGAGTTCTCTAAAAGGACAATATTTATAAAAAGTTAATTGTAAGATAACACTTCACGAATGTTTTTTTGTAAATTTACTGTACTTTTAAAATCAGCGTGTTATGAAAAAAATATTTTTTGTATTTGTTATTGGAGTTTTATTTAGTTGTTCGAATGATACTAATGGGGATAGTCCTATTCCACAAACAAGTTCGGTGCAAATAAGAATACAAAACGCGAGTCCCTATAAATTTGAAAATATAATTGTGAATACTTATGATAAAGCCACCAATTTTGAAAATCTGAATTCTAATCAAAAATCTACCTTCAAAACATTTGATGTAGCTTATGGTTATGCTTTTGTTCAACTGCAAATCAGCGGAAAGACTTATACTTATCAACCTATTGATTATGTAGGAGAAACGCCTCTGGTAAACGGAAATTATACTTATAAAATAACTGTTACTTCAAATTCGTATCAAGAATTGAGTTTGGAATTAATTAAAGATTAGACGACAACTACTTTTTCTCGTCTTCCAATAGCCAATTGATATCTTCAATTAGTTTTTGAATTTCCTCTTTTTTGGTTCCGTCATAAAAACCACGAACTCTTTTTTTGGAGTCCACGAGTACAAAATTTTCGGTGTGAACCATATCGTATTGCTCTTCGGGTTTCCCTTGCTTGACGGCCAAATAGGATTTTCTTGCCATCGTGTAAATCGCTTTTTTGTCGCCCGTAACTAAGTTCCATTTGGAGTCATTCACACCATTTATTTTGGCATATTCTTTCAAAACCGAAACGCTGTCTATATCAGGCATAACAGTAAACGAGAGCAATTTTACCTTGGGATTGTCTAGAAATGCTTTTTGCACATCGACCAGATTCGTTGTCATTTTTGGGCAAATGGATTTACAAGTGGTAAAGAAAAAATCGGCTACATATATTTTGCCTTCATAGTCTTTTTGGGTAATGGTTTTTCCGTTTTGATTGGTAAACGAAAAATCAGCAATCGTGTGGTATTTACTGATGTATTGCACTGTAGTATCCACCAATTCTGGATTTACATCCGATGGATTATAGATGGGCAGCGATTTCTTGGGTTTCAACGCAGTATAAAAAAAGAAAATCGTAATGATGGAAAACACCAACAATACTCCAAAGAATTTTCGATATTTATAGAAAAAGGATTTCATAAAAATTATTTGAGGCAAAAGTACAGAAAAGCGAATTTTAAATAGAATTTCTTTTTATGTTTTCACTTTCCGAATCGAATAATTAACCAAATACAAACCAAATAATGTGATGGCTCCTCCAATTGCTATAGCCATTGTGAGTGGTTCGCCATAAATTATGGTACCCAACAAAATCGCTACAATTGGGTTAATATAGGCATAAATACTATTTATTTCTGCCGGAAGTCTTTGAATCATATAAATGTAAGCTATAAATGTAAGCACGGATCCAATAATTACCAAATATCCAATTGCCCACCAAGAATTTGCAGGAATCGAACTGATGTTTACACCAGTTCCTGTTGCACCAATAATTGCCAAAGTGATGAAACTTGAAATCAGCATTTGCAATCCTAAACTGAAATAAGGATTAAAACTAGCCGCTTTTTTTCGAGTATACATAGTTCCAAAAGCCCAAGTAAAGGTGGCAATTAAAGAAATAAAAATGCCAAATCTAAAATCAGGTTTCAAAAAATCAGCCAAATGATCATAGAAAATTACGCAAACTCCTCCAAAACTTATGACTAATCCCAAAATCGATAATCGGGCTATTTTTTCGCCTCTAAAAACAGTAATTAGCACAATCCACAAAGGAAAAATAGCACCAATAATAGCACCCAAACCACTGCTGATGTATTTCACACCCCAAGTGCTTAGTCCGTTACTCAGCACAAAATTTAAAATGCTTAAAATAAATATGACTTTCCATTGTTTCCCCTTTGGCCAAGGTGCTTTTTTGTACAAAAAGAAAGCAACATACAGTATTCCTCCAATGAATTGTCTAATTCCGGCAAGTTGTAAAGCGGGCATATATTTTACGCCTTCTTTTGATGCAAGCCAGGTCGTACCCCAAAAAAAACTCACCCAGCATAAAGCCAAAATGGGTAATCCAATGGCATTAATCTTGGACGAAAAAGCGTTTTTTATTATAGTTTTCATTTTAAATATGGAATTACTGACTCAAAAATTGGAACTTCAAAAGTAAGTATTTCTCAATACAACTTTTGAAAAACAAGGGTCAATCACAAGACTTTTAATAGTATCATTGAAACGAATACTTTTCAAATCCAACCAATGTTTAATTTTATGCCCAATTATCGACAATATGTTTTTATTTTGTTTCAAATCAAAACAATTCAACATTTTTTGGAGAAAATAAAGATTCTAACAAATTGTTTTATTGACTTTTTTCCTTTAATTTGTACTATTAATTTTGATTTTAGGGGCAATTTATTCCAAAACTTTTCAAGTCAATAAGCACCTTTTTTGCATTTAGTAAGGCGATTCGAAGCTATAATTAAAGAAATATCTTCAAAAATTTTCCCAATTCATCATAAAAAATGAAAACATCAATTATAAGACTTTTAAAAAAAAATCCTTTTAGGGATAATAAACCTATTTGGATTTCTTCTATAATTCTTGTTGCGGGACTTTTAATAACTTTTATTATTTCTAATTATGTCAGACAAGAGGAGGAATCTCAGGCCCAAAAAGAGTTTCTTCAGGTTTGTAATGAGATAAAATCAAAAATCGTCACCCGAATTAATATGCAAAAAGAGTTCCTAATCAGTGGTTCATCTTTGTTTGAAGCCTCAGAGACAGTAACTCGAGATGAGTGGAAAAATTTCAATAAATTTTCAGGCAATAATGTAAAATTTATGGGCGTTCAGGGTTTAGGTTTTTCAGCCATCATTAAAAAAGAAGACCTAAAAAACCACATTTCAGCTATTCAAAAGGAAGGATTTCCTAAATATAAAGTTTTTCCTTCCGGGCTAAGAAACAGTTATACTTCTATCATTTATCTGGAGCCATTTAGTGGTCGTAATACTGTTGGCTTTGGCTACGATATGTTCTCGGACCCTGTTCGACGTAAAGCAATGGAAATTTCCAGAGATAGAAATGAACCGGCACTTTCAGGAAAAGTCTTTCTACGTATGGAAACGAGCAAGGACACCCAGGCAGGAACATTAATGTATGTACCTGTTTACAAAAACGAACCAATAAATACAATTGCAGATCGTCGTAAGGCTATCGTAGGCTGGGTTTTTTGTGCCTTTCGAATGGATGATTTAATGGAAAGTACGCTAGGCTCCAGATTCTTAAATAGCCAAAATAACATTCATCTTCAAATTTATGAAGACGACATAATTGTACCAAAAGCACTTTTGTTCGACAGCCATAAAAACAAAATCGACAGCAAAAAAGTGACAAAAATCAGAACTCGTATTCTTCCTGTTGTTTTTAATAATAAAAAATGGACATTGGTGCTCTCGCAGTCTTCAGAAAGCACATTCTTTTTTTCAACTCAAGTATTACTCATATCAATTGGAGGAATGATAATAAGTGTGTTATTATCTGCATTATCCTATACAGTACTCATTACAAAAAAACGAGCAAAAACAATTGCTGAGCGATTAAGTTTAGACCTTTTAATAAAAAATCAGGAATATGAACGAATGAACAAATCGCTTAATAAAAATTATAAAAGACTAATTGCATCTAAGGAAAAATTAAAAGAAACAAATGTTGAATTAGAAAAAGCAAAAGTAAAAGCAGAGGAAAGTGACAAATTGAAGTCGGCTTTTTTGGCCAATATGAGCCACGAAATCAGGACACCAATGAACGGAATAATGGGATTTGCCGAATTGCTGAAATCAGGAAATCTTAGTCCCGAAGAGAATAAAAATTATATCGAAATCATCCAAAAAAGTGGAACGCGACTCCTCAGTATCATCAATGATATTGTAGATATTTCAAAAATTGAAGCCGGACAAATGAAAGTTAGTTATTCGACAACAAATGTTGATGAACAAATGCAGTACATACACACTTTTTTTGAACACGAAGCCCAAGACAAAGGAATACAACTTATTTTAAGAAAATCTTCGGACGATGAACAAACCATAATCAGTACCGATCGCGAAAAATTGTATGCCATTTTGATCAATTTGGTTAAAAATGCCATCAAATATACTGTCAAAGGAACCATCGAATTCGGGTATGAAAAAAGGGATAACCAAATTGAATTTTTTGTAAAAGACACCGGAATCGGAATTTCAAAAGACCGACAAAAAGCTGTTTTCGAGCGGTTTATTCAAGCTGATTTCAACGATAAAATGGCTCGTCAAGGAGCAGGTTTGGGCTTGGCCATAGCCAAAGCTTATGTTGAATTGCTTGGTGGCAAAATTTGGGTTGAAAGTGAAATCGGAAAAGGTTCAGAATTTTATTTTTCTATTCCAGATGCGATTCAAATAAAGGAAAATGATTTGGCACAAAAAAGCATATCAATCCCGAAAGCACCTTGTGAAATTAAAAATTTAAAAATATTGGTTACCGAAGATGATAACATTTCCAGAATGCTAATTTTAAAGGTTTTGGAAGAATTTGGCAACGAAATACTAATCGCATATACAGGCGTGGAAGCGGTAGAAATTTGCCAAAAAAATTCCGATTTAGATTTAATTTTGATGGACATTCAAATGCCTCAAATGAACGGATATGAAGCCACAAAGGAAATTAGAAAATTTAATAAAGATGTAATTATTCTAGCTCAAACCGCTTATGCTCTCGAAGGAGACAAAGCAAAAACAATAGCTGTGGGATGCAATGGCTATATTTCTAAACCCATCAAAAAAGAGGAATTGTCCAATTTGTTGCAACACTATTTTTGCAATCAAGAAAATTTGAACTAGTTAAGTTGATAATTATAATTTCAATTTTCGAAAAGAATATCCCAAAACTTTCTCCACTTTCGAACTCGAAATAGTCTTTCCAAAACTAGAGTTTTCGGCATTAAATTCAGGTAAATCCAAAGCCAAATTGATGGCTTTTTGCGTGTAATATTCCTTTCGACTTGGATGAAAAGGAGTCACGGCATTGAAGGTTTCGTTCCGCTCTAATTTGTCATTCTGAGCTTGTCGAAGAATCTCCAGAATTATTCCAACGCAATCTTCTTGATGAATCAGATTTATCGGTGCATTTGGATTTTCAATATTTTTTCTTCCCGCCAAGAATTTTATTGGATGTCGGTCTTCACCAATCAATCCGCCAAAGCGTAAAATGGTGGTTTTGAAATTGGAATTACTTTGCAAAAGTTGCTCGGTTTGCACTAATTGTCGGCCGCTTTCCGTATCGGGATTGAGTTCCGTTTCCTCTGTCACACTGAGCGCAGTCGAAGTGTCACCATAAACCGATGTTGAACTAATGAAAAGCACGTTTTCAACAGTAGATTTTTCGATAAACGAAATCACGTTTTTAATCTTGAAAACAAAATCTTCTTTAGAGTTCCCTCTTAATTTTGGTGGAACATCAATTATTAAAATCTTCGAATTTTCTAAAAAAGAATCAACTTCTCCTTGAATTTTTGTTTCAGATAATTCAATTTGGAAAGCCTGAATTCCCAAGTTTTCCAAAACCGAAAGTTTACCAACAGAAGTCGTCGAACCCTTTACCAAAAATCCGTTTTCGAGTAAGGCTTTCGCCAAAGGCAAACCTAACCAACCGCAACCCAGAATACTAATTTGTGTCATTTTATAAAAAATAGAATGCTCAAAAGTAGTTTAAAAACACTCCATTTGGAAATCGAATTGCTTTAAGATTTCTTCTTTTTTTCCTGTTCTTTTAAAATAGTTTCTAAAAAAGGCGCGGTAACTTTCTCCATTTCAATTTCGGTAATAGTCAATGCTTTTGGATTTTTAACGAGTTCCAACCAAGGTTTTGGTTGGCCAAAAGGATAACTTCCAAAAACAACTACGGGAGTTCCCTTGAATTTCACGTTTTCATCGTCGACCAAAACCCATTGATCCGCCCATTCGTATAGATATTTGGCGTCTTTTTCTTGTAGCCTCAAACACGAATGTGAGGCAGGAAAACCTGGCATATCGTATTGATGAAACCCAATACCTCCTTTGTTTGCGATATTAAAATTCCATAATAATTTCCATTCATCATCAACGGTGCTGATGGTTTCTTCGGCTTTCCAATTGCAGAAAAATAAGCCAGTGGGAGTTGGATTTTTTTTCTTGCCCATATTGGTTGGGCCAGTGTAAATCAAAATCCCGTTTTCATAAGCTGCAAAAGTTTGGGTCGGATACGAAAAGAAAAGGATTTTATCGACATCCGCCAAATAAGGAACTTCAACCGGAAAAGGCAAATAAAATGCAATATCACCACTCATATCCGTTGGAATAATCACGGAATCCATTTTGGCAAAAAACGCTTTATCAGTTCTGTTTACCGCAAAGGCAATTCCAAGATTTGCAGAATCTTTGTTTGTCTTTAACCATTCTTTTGTGTTTTCTAAAGTATAGGTAACCGCTTTAGGTGCTTTTCGAACGGGTGCTTTTTTAATAATTTTTGTAGGTTGTGACGTATTTTCAGCATCTCCTTTTTTACAAGATAGTGTGGTAAATGCCAGTATAATTCCAAGTAGTACAATCGATTTTTTCATAAAATATTTCATTTATGTAAAAATGATGGAATTAGTGGAAAAAATAGTTACATAATTATGGGTAATTATTATAGATTTTACGGGTTTTGGATGGGGGAATTTGAGAAAGTCAATTCAAATGTGCACTAAAAACAGTAAATACACAAGACCTTTTAGAGTAAATACATGCGTTTACATTGAATATAATAAGTAAACATTTAAGTTTACTTTAGTTGATTGTTTTTAAGTATATGTCAAATTTTTTTAGTTATGGTATAGTTGCAAGTGGAATTAAACTCATTGCACAAAAGGATTCATTAGGTAGCGGAGTCTTATCTTAATTAAATCTAATTTTATAGTCTTTTAAATCAAGTGAACCATATTTGAGGATGACATGAGAAAACTCCGTTTTTTTTAAAATTGTCTTAATTTCGTCTTTGAATGATTCGCTAGCATTGACTCCAATAAAAACAGATTTTATTGCCATAGGAGGTAATTTGAATAAGTAGATCTCTTGATTTTTAATTATTAGTTTATCGTCAGATGTGGATAAATCTATGACTAATCTCAATTCCTCTTCATTAGACCAATCTTGGCTTTTAGTAAATAGAATATTAGTTGCAATAAATTCTACAAATTCATTTTCTGGCTTTTGTAAACCTATTAGTTCAATATCTGGACGCTTTTCTGAATATTTTACTTCTCTTAAAAATCCAAAAGCATCATTCTCATTTCTCTTCTTATTAAAGAACTTATTGTCAGGATCAAATTCAATTACAAATCCTTCATGATTTTTTGCATAATGTGACCACATCGTGATATTGTCGTTTGTCTGAGTTAAACTAAGTATTCCAAATAATTTATTCCAACTTTCTTTTAATTTCTCTGAATAGTTAATTTTAGTTTCTTCAGCGGATGAAGAAAAAAGTTTTTTTGTCAAATTTTCAGGATGAAATTCAGGAATCAAACTTAACCCTTGATTGATTGTAATTGTTGATATAAAATCAATTACTTCTTTAGGAATTTCATTTCTAAATTCTATTGGAATATCATTAATTGAAAGTTTTCTGTTTCCTGTTTCCTTAATAATTGGATCAATGGATTTCTTGTAAAAATCTGAGGAATCAATGTCACTCATTAACTTTGAAATAAATGGTAATGATTCAAATGGATCATTTAAATATCTGGCTTGAGTAAAACGAATATTCTTATTTTCAAGAATATCAATTCTGTCTGGTGCTAAATATTTGTATACATTCATATTAGTATGTTTTAACTTATTTATATCAACTAAATTGTTTACAATATCAACTTGTGTTTTGAATTTATATGTAACTAATGCAATTAATTCCCTCCTGAAACTGTATCATTCACAACGGGTTTCCAATCCTTCTTTTTTATTTCATTTATAATGATTGGAATGGCAACTTTTAGCGACGGTTTTAATTTCTCTTTAATAATCACGGCATCATTCAAAACAAAAGGCGTTGGCATCATCCAATTGGTTCTTTTTGCCATTTTAAATAACGGATTATTCATCAAATCGAAAGAACTTTCCAGTAAATCCAAATCCAAAACACTCGAAGCTGTCACGCTAAATTCTATTTCCAACGGCAATTGATCCACCACATAATAGCTCAACAATTTCTTGTCTTTTCGCTCGTATTTGGAACTCTTTTGTCCCAATAAAGACAAACCATTGGCCTTGAAATTTAGGATTACTAGCTTTTCATTGGCAAGAATATCATAACGATTGACTTTTCGGGTGGGCGTGATTCGGATTTTTAAATAGCGATTTCCGCCAACAACACTGTCTTTCAGGAATTCTACAACGGGTCTCGAAAGGACTTTCATTGGCGCATCGGCGGTGAAAGTAAATGCAGTTTTGTATTTGCTTGGCAACGAAATGGAGCTTAATATTTTGGCGTCTTTGGGGTTTTGGCCTAAATAGGTTTTTGTCCATTCGTCCAGATTCGTGTCGTAAGTTGCCCAAGTTGCCTTGTTTTTGTCGGCATCCAAGATATAAACCAAGCTATTCGATTTGGCTTTGCCCAATTCATAACCGGAATAGTAATGCGCTTTGGCAAAAAAGCAAATCGCGAGTACCAACAAAATAACGGAAGCCATTCCTTTTCGCACAAACGAACCAAAAACAGGCAATAGTAAACCAAAGGTAAAAACAGTGAGAATGGCACTTCCGAACAATACTTTCAACCCTAAACCTATCGGGAACATTTGGATAAATGGTGCAATAATTAGCAAGGCAGGAATGCTCAAAAACAGGTTTAATATCCATTTTGATCTTTGGGTCAACACGAAAGAAGCCAACATCAGCAATCCTGCAAAAGCAGGAATAATCAAAAATCCTGCGCCTTTCAGTAAAAAAGCTAGTAATCCATTAATTATAATCCAAAAGAAAAGTGGTGCAACGTAATGGTTCATCGTCACTTTTTTGAAAGAGAAAATTTGGTAAAAAGCAAAACAAATCGCCAAACTCAAAAGCGTGAAAGCCGCAATGTAATCGTGACCGTTATAGGTAAATCCGTTGAGCAAATCGTTGTATTGCGGATAGAGTAGCAGCAATAATTTCCATCCTAAAAAAACAATTAAACCCGAAACTATCACCGAGCCTAAAAATGGAATGAATCCTTTGGCCATTTCTGGGAAAGACAAAAGGCGTTTGCCCATTCCAATGAATATCAAAAATAACAAAAGCACAAAAGCGATGATAACCATTGGCAAAACCCAACTAAACGGATAACTTATGAAGGTAAAAGGAATCGAAAAATAGACATCATCTTCGGTGGCTTGTGTTGTGTTCAAATTAGCATTCGAAAAATAATCCAACAACGGCATTAAGTATTTTCCTTGATGTGCCAAGGTGTTTTTGTCCAAATGATTGAGGTTGTCCTGAGCGGTGTGGTAATTGTAATGACCGTCTATAAAAGCAAAATTGTAGCCTTGAATATTGCCTTCTTTTCTAAAAACCGTCAAGTCGGTGTCGTTGGGCAACATTTTGTAAACACTGTACATCAAGGAATTTGAAACGGGATATTGGGTGTTGGCAGCAGCAAATTGGTTGACCAATCCAGCATTTCCGGCATTAGTTTCCATCAACATATAACTTGGGCCTGAACTTCCTCGGGCTTCAAAATTTAAGACCAAACCGACTTTTTTTGCCCAATGGTGTTGGGTTACAAAAAGTGCCGCGCCATTCAAACCCAATTCTTCGGCATCCGAAAAAAGAATAATGATGTCGTTTTTGGGTTGTTTTTTGTTGTAGGTAAAAGCGCGTACACTTTCTAGGATTGTAGCCACACCCGAACCTGCATCGCTTGCGCCTTTTGAATAGGAATGTGGTGCGCTGTCATAATGCGAAAGCAAGAGCAAGGCTTTGTCGCTATTTGTGCCTTTTATTCGAGCCAGAATGTTTTTGCATTTGGTTAAAGTTCCCCAATCCGAAAAGGCAAAACCTTCTTGGATGGAAGTTTGCAGACCTAGATTTTGGAGTTCTTTTACCAAATAAGTGACCACAACATCGTGATTTTCGGAACCTACAAAATGCGGTTTTTGCGAAATGTTTTTCACTTGTTCCAAAGCTCTTTGGGTAGAAAACTCAGCAAGCGGAGCATCGTCATCAGATGTCCACTGGGGCATCATCGAGAAAAATGTAAATCCAAGGAAACCAAGGATAAACAACACAGATAAAATGGAGGAATAACTTTTTTTCATTGGGATAGAATTGGGTTCTAAATTTCTTTTTTGACAAGCAAATAATAGTCGTCATCCAACAGGCGATAGCCTTGGTCGTAAACAAAATAGTAGGTGTTTCCTGTTTTAGTGGCCAAAATATTGGTAAAAAATTCAAAATCAAAACCTTTGCTTAACAGTTTTGATTTGGTGGTTTTGCCTTTTCCATCGACATTCAAGGCTGATAGAATTCGGTAATTTTTGCGCAATTTATTGTTCACGTTGCGCATAAAATTGGTGCTGTCTTTGTTTATTTTGTTGTTGTAGGCATTGCGGCAACCATCGCTGCAAAACTTTTTGTCTTCACGACCCACAATTTTGTCTCCACATTCCAGGCAGGTTTTGTCCATAGTTTTTATTTTTTTTAAAATTGACCTTTGTGCAACAAGGCTTGTTCAATATGTGCCAAATGATGGTTGCAATGCCAAGCATACACTCCAATCGTTTCTTCTAGACTTGATATTTTGAGGTTTTCTGGATGAAAAAATTGTCGTTTTAATTCTTTTGCTCCAAGACTTTTCAAAAGTAAAACCCAACGAGCGTGAACGCCTTCGATGATTTGAATAGAGGACGAAATATCGTTCGAATTGCCATCGGAGAGTTCAGCCCATAGTTGTTCTTCATACGGTTTTATGGTTGGAACATCTTCGGTCAAAGCCAGTTTGAATCGAATCAAACTATTCATATGACTGTCGGCACAATGATGCACGACTTGTTTGATGCTCCAGCCTTTTGGTCGGTAAATCCAATTCAATTCTTCGACAGAAAGGGTTGAGGTCAGGTTTTTTATTTTGGATGGAAAATTTTCAATGGTTTCTATCCAAGTTGCCAAATCATTTTGGGAGACATCATCTATTTTTGGACATTTTCCTATCGGGAATTTTAGCTTTTCTATGTCTAAATTATTTTTCATCACGCTTTATTTACTCTTTTGATTTCATATAAATCGGTTCGACGGTCTTTTAGGATTCGGGCGCTCCCGTGTTCGTGCAGTTCTTTCAATAAATCCAAATCCACATCCACAATCAAGGTCATTTCCGTATTTGCCGTTGCTTCAGCTTTTATTCCAGTACTTGGAAAGGCAAAATCAGACGGCGTAAACACGGCAGTTTGTGCATATTGAATGTCCATATTGTTTACTTTAGGAAGGTTTCCAACGCATCCAGCAATGGCGACATAACATTCGTTTTCGATGGCTCGGGCTTGTGAGCAGTGTCTTACTCGGGTGTAACCACTTTGGGTATCGGTCAAAAACGGCACAAATAAAATGTTCATTTCCTCATCGGCCAATAGTCTGGAGAGTTCCGGAAATTCAATGTCATAGCAAATCATAATGCCTATTTTTCCACAATCGGTGTCGAAAGTTTTGATTTGCGAACCGCCTTTCATTCCCCAATGCAAAACTTCGTTCGGCGTGATATGAATTTTATAATACATTTCAGAAGTTCCGTCTCTTTTGCACAGAAAAC